>DAIDAB010000005.1 GCA_027310845.1 bacterium
GGTCAATACTTCCGCGTCAAGCACCGCGCGGATCTATTAGATGCGGTCCAACTTTAGTTGAATGCGATCATCAGTCTCCCGCACAAGTGAATTCCCTGGCTTCCTCCCGAGTTAGAGCACTCTCCTCTGAGTAAAGACACCAAGGACACGCTGCGGTAGGATCCGGGACACTCAACCCACATTTTGGACAATAGATCACATAGATCTGGGGGCGCGGCTTTTCAACAAGAGCCATATGAAGAATAAGGTCGCTATGTGATATTAAAGGATGGTAATATCTTCGCCATAGTCTAATATTAGAGACGTACGCACTAACACCTAATGAGCATAGGAAGACTCCGAGGGCGTCTTCAATGGAAACTCGATCCCGTATCTATCCTCAATTTTCTTCAGCATGCTGAGTACTCGGCCCTCCTTTGTAATCCTCTCCACTTGATGTATCAGTCTAAGAGATTCCAGCACGCGTCTGCAAATCCGCGAGCTGTAAGGAATCGATTTTATCGAGAGGTACAAACTGCTCCTCTCTTCAGGTGAGAGTTTCTTTCCATAGTATCTTTCAATCGCATCCTCAAGCTGCCTGAAAGTATCCAAAAGACACCTCTCTTCGCTCGTATACCCGTAAAAACAGTTCCTGCAGTTCGCGGAGAGGAGCTCCCTCATCGGCCCCTTTTCGTTGACACGAAAGTGTCTCATCGGGTAGATGTATCCTTGATCCTTGAGCCGCTCCACAATCTTGTATGCCGCGCCGATGGTCAAACCGAGTGTGAATAGATTCTCGTAAATGTCAGCAATCGAACCGCCAGTTCCCGAGCAAAGGCCGTTCATGATCACCTCCTCTGGCCAGGAAGGAAGTTCAGAAAGAAATTTCTCAAGAATGAGATCAACCTTCTTCCTGTCCACTGCGTACTCCGTGAAGCCGCTGATCCGTGATTCGAAAATCGTTGCCTCTAGGAGCTCCTCGAAGATCTTTGCACATTGCCTTGGATCCAAACCGGCTATTTCAGAAACAGATTCAAGCGAGATTCCAGGACGGTTCCAGCCCTTCGTCTGTGCGATGTAGACGACAGCCCAGAGTACCGCGAAATCCTTGTTTTTCCAGCTTCTCCTCAGAAACCAGTCAAACTGCCTGAACGCCCTAATCGCATCACCCTTGTTGACGACATAATATGTGTGGCCCTGCTTTCTTTTTTTCAAACCAAGGCTAGAAGAAAGGTCATCAAGAACAAGTTCCGCGTGATTTTTCATCGGAAGGAGTAAAACCTTTCCGCCAGCGTTCTCCAAAACGTAAGGAGGCAGTCTTCCGTATAGCTCCTCACTCCAGTCCGATGGCGAAAACGAGCCAAGGAGGCTCAAGGCAGATGCCATTTCAGGCCTTGCCTGTCAATGGGTAACAGAAGAAGGTCAACTTTAATGTTTCGTCGTATATTAGACACAGTCCAATATACGACCACGCCCTATTCTAGACTACTAAACGGTCATAAGGCAAAATTCGCCTTAAAGGCCTAATTTGAAGGGAGTTGCCCAGCTCCAGCAGACCAAAAGGATCACTCGGAGAACAGACCATGTGGCCCCAAAGGCAGCAGAACAGTTTCTGCGCACCCCAATCAACAGTGATAATTTCCGAAAACCCATCGGGCAGGTCTACATAATCCCCGAGAGGTGCAAGGAGTGCAACTACTGCTGGACGTTCTGCCCTAGCGAAGTCCTCGAACTCTCAGATGAGATTAACCCGAATGGATACAGACACCCAAGAGTGAAGCCGGGCAAGGAAAACGATTGCGTCAATTGCGGCATGTGCACATGGATATGTCCAGAGTTTGCGATATTCACGATTGAGGTGAAACCATGAACCAGTATGCAGAAGATGGTACCCTTGTACCAGGGGACTATTTTATGATGGGAAACTTTGCCTGTGTCGAGGCCGCGATAATGGCAGGCTGCAGGTTCTACGCCGGTTACCCGATCACTCCCTCCTCGGAAATCTTTGAGAGTGCAAGTACGAGACTCCCGCAGGTCGGTGGTTACGCTGTTGAGATGGAAGATGAGATAGCGAGCGTCGCAGCTCTGATTGGGGCATCATACGCTGGCGCCAAAGTGATGACCGCCACATCAGGTCCAGGATTTAGTCTCATGATGGAGAACATAGGCCTTGCTTACATGATGGAAGCTCCGTTAGTCATTGTAAACGTCCAGAGAGCTGGCCCGAGTACTGGGATTGCAACACTGGTCGGTCAGGGAGACATGATGCAGGCAAAGTGGGGCACCCATGGTGATGTGGAGACTATTGTGTATTGCCCTAACAGTGTTCAGGAGTTCTTTGACCTCACAATCCAGGCCTTCAATTCCGCGGAAAAGTTTCGCACTCCCGTCTTCGTCATGGCAGATCAGGTGGTCGCGATGATGTGGGAACGTCTCCGAATCCCTGGATGTGGGGAAATTGAAGTCAAGCAAAGAGATGTGCTTGACCCCAAGGTGTTGTCTAGCCAAGTGCCTTTTGACTACTCCGAGGACTTCCTCCCTATGCCAATCGCCGGCACAGGCTGCAGAGTCAACATAGACAGCTTAACTCATGACTCCAGAGGCTATCCCAGCATAGAACACTCCGTCTCTGAAACCCTGACAAGACACCTTGTAGGAAAAATCACTGGCCACGCCCGAGAAATATGGAAGTGGGAGGAGTTCCTCCTAGAAGATGCAGAAGTGGCTGTTGTTTCCTATGGTTGCTCATCTCGCTCGGCGCTGCGAGCTGTGAAGATTGCAAGATCAAAGGGAATCAAAGCAGGTCTCCTGAGACTAATCACTCCTTGGCCCTTCCCAGACGAGATTATCGAGAGGGTTAGCAGCAAGGTCAGCACGCTCGTCGTCGCAGAGATCAACTATGGTCAGCTGATCCACCCGATTCGAGAGCACTCAAGGTGTCCTGTTGTTGGAGCGAACTGGGCGCCAGGAACTCTGATCGATCCTAGTGCTATACTTGATGCACTTCAGGTGGTTGTTCCAAGTTGACCCAGTCCATTTTCCCGGTCGGAGGGCCGGAGATCAAGACAAAATCCCACCAATGGGATCCTTTGATTCGCTCCGAGAGATACCCGAACATCTGGTGCCCCGGCTGCGGCATAGGAATCGTCCTATCCTCATACATTAACGCCGTGCACAAGTCATCAATACCCGCGGAGAAGCATATCTGCATTTGTGGCATAGGATGCACTGGAAGGGTCTCCGGTTATCTCAATCTCGATTCCTACCATACTACCCACGGAAGGGGGATTGCCTTTGCAACGGGAATGTCTGTAATCCGCCCCGACCTTGAGATAACGGTGGTCGCTGGCGACGGCGACATCAGCACGATTGGAGGAAACCATCTGATTCACGCCGCTCGGAGAAACACCGACCTCAACGTAATCATGGTGAACAACCTCAATTACGGGATGACAGGCGGGCAGCACGGCGCAACAACTCCACTCGGAGCACGGACTCACACCTCTCCCTATGGAAACGTCGAGTCTCCGTTCAACGTCCCATACCTTGTCTCAGCCGCTGGGGCCTCCTTTGTCGCCCGCTGGACGACTATTCATGTGAGGCAGCTGCTTAGAGCAATCAAGCGTATGATGGAGATCGAGGGCTTTGCGTTCCTCGAGGTCGTCTCTCCATGTCCTCCCACTTTTGGAGAGTTCAACAACTATCCAGAAGCTTTGGACATGATGAACTACTTCAGAGACAAATCGGTCGTGGATAACGACGCTGACCTCAGAGACATCACGATAACCGCACGCCCGGAGGATCCGATAGTCGTCGGTAACTTTGTTGACAGGCGCAGGCCGTCCTACCAAGAATTGTTGAGCGGGTTGCATGAGAAATCCTCAGACAAAAGTGCGCGTGGAGGTCCGAACCATTGAGGCAAGACATCAGAATAACGGGACTCGGAGGTCAGGGCGCGATAACCGCGGGACATATCCTTGGAAGGGCAGCTTCGATCTATGACCGAAAGGAGGCAGTAATGACTGAAGGATACAGCCCCTACATCACAGGAGGGTGGTCTAGGGCTGATCTCATCATCTCGGATGATCCTGTAGATTTCCCTCTCGTATCAAGCATAGATGTCCTTGTTGCAATGTATCAGGAGGGGCTTGAAACAAACCTGAGCATGGTGAAGGCAAACGGGATTGCGCTTTCAGAGAGCAGACTTTCCAGAACCTTTGCCACAAATCATGGTGAAAAGCGGAGAGTTCTTTCAGTGCCTGCTGCATCTGCTGCAGAAAATCTTGGAAGGAAGATGCTGACAAACGTCGTGATGTTGGGATCTCTCGAAGCAATCGCGCCAGTCGTGAACCTCGGCTCGCTGAAGAAAGCTCTGGTCGACAGGTTTCCAAAAGCTGCGGAACTGAATCTCAAGGCAATCGACGCAGGATACGAGCTTGGACTCAAGGCTGCCGAGGAGTTGAAGATTAGCATTGGCTGAAGAAGATCCAGACCCAATACTAGTGATAGGTGGAGGGATAGCAGGGATACAAGCTGCCCTGGACGCCGCTCATGCTGGCGCAAGAATCTGCCTCGTTGAAAAGGAGGCAACCATTGGAGGGAAGATGTCCGTACTTGACAAAAACTTTCCCACATTAGACTGCTCAATCTGCATAGAATCGCCCAAGATGAGTGATGTCGGACTACATCCGAACATTGAACTTCTCACCCTTTCTGAGCTCCAGAGCCTTGAAGGAGAACCCGGAGACTTTAGGGCGATAATAAAGCAAAATCCAAGGTACGTGACAGACGCATGCACAAGGTGCGCGGAGTGCGTACCAGTCTGCCCTGTTGTCTTGAAGAGCGAGTTTGACGTCGGAATGTCTGCAAGAAAGGCAATCCATACGCCGATCGAGCAATCAGTGCCGGGAGCCTACGTTATCGATTCCAAGAACTGCCTCAACAAACCACCAAACTTCCTACCATGCAGCAGGTGCATGGACGCCTGCGGGCCAGACGCGATCAACTTCAACATGAGGCCGAAGATCGTTGAAAGAAAGGTTGCCTCTGTGGTTGTCGCAACAGGTTTTGACATGCTTGATCCCCTCTTGCTCCCGCAGTTTGGATACGGAAAGCACCCTGACGTCCTCACATCTATGGAACTCGAGCGTTTGCTCCAAGCGTCTGGTCCGAGCCTGGGAGAGGTCGTGAAGCCTTCCGATGGAAAGCATCCGAAGAACGTTCTCTTCGTTCTATGTGTCGGTTCAAGGGACCAGAGATTTTGCAGCTACTGTTCCAGAATCTGCTGCATGTACAGCATCAAGGAAGCATACCAGCTCAAGGACCATGGCATCGAATCTGTCGATGTAGCATACATGGACATTCGCGCATATGGCAAGGGATTTGACGAGTTTTACGACAGAACGAGAAACTCTAATGTCAAATTCGTCAGGTCAAAGCCCGCCAAAGTCATTCCAAATGGCAAGAATCTGAGCGTTTTCTTTGAAGACACAGAATCAGGTCCGTCCGGAAAAATAAAGGAGGACTACGATATGGTCGTCCTTGCCACAGCGATCATTCCTTCAACTAGCGCTGAACAGCTGAGCAAGGTTCTTGGCATAGAACTAGCATACGACGGTTTCTTTGAATCTCGCGACGAGTTTGGAGATTTTGTGACAAGTACGAGGGACGGAGTTTATCTGTCGGGATGCGCCACAGGTCCAAAGGACATACCTGACAGCGTCCTTGAAGCTGGCGCAGCGGTATCGAAGGCCTTGACTCATGTGAAGCATAGATCCTGGCCCGAAGCCGCGCCTGTAGTTCAACTTGAGTCTGAAGGCGAGCCGAGGATTGGAGTGTTTGCCTGCCACTGCGGTTCAAACATCGCAGGCACCGTGAACATCCCAGAGCTCGTCTCGTTTGCAAAGACGCTTCCAAACGTAGTGCATACCCAGGATCAGAAGTATTCTTGCGCCGCAAATACACTCACCGATATCAGCGGAGTCTTGAGGGAGAAAAAAATCAACAGAGTTGTAGTCGCCGCGTGTTCGCCGAAGACGCATTATGCAACATTCCAGGGCTCACTCAACAGAGCAGGGCTCAACCCCTACCTCCTAGACATGGCTAACGTGAGAAACATGGATTCATGGGTACATAAGGCGGACAAGGTTGGCGCTCTCAATAAGGCAAAGGACATGGTGAAGATGTCTGTCCTCAAAGCCCTAAACATGAAACCGCTTGAACCGATGAAGTTCCCCGTTACGCAGAAAGCAGTCGTCATCGGTGGAGGAGTGGCAGGAATTGTTGCCGCAACAAACCTCGCTTCACAGGGATTTGAGACACACCTCATCGAAAGGGCTGAAAAGCTAGGCGGAGTCCTTAATGAATTGAAGGAAATCTCCCCCCTCGGGATCAAATCCAAAGATCTTCTGGACCTCTTTCTAAAGGAATTGAAAGAAAGCGGAGCAACATTACACCTAAACAAAAGGATCGAGAGCATTGGTGGATTTGTTGGAAACTACGAAATACAGCTCTCAGATGGAACTCTGTTAAAAGCAGGAGCGATTGTTCTGGCAACAGGAGCTCAGCCCTACTCCCCGACTGAATTTGAGTATCACCGGAATCCTAATGTCCTCACCAGCCTCGATCTTGAAGGAATAGCTGACAACATCGATTCAAAGAACGTCGCAATAATCTCCTGCGTCGGTTCGAGGAACGAGAGGCTGGGATGCTCGAGGTTCTGCTGCCAGACCATGATAGGTCAAGCAACCAAACTCAAGGAGAGGGGCAATAATGTAACTGTACTCTTCAAGGACCTGAGGGCGTTCGCTAGATTCGGCGAGGAAGAGTACGAGAAGGCTTGCAGGACCGGCGTCAACTTCGTCCAATATCCACAGACCTCGGTTCCGGAACATGCAATCAACCTTGGTTCAGACCACCTAATCGTGAAAGACGAACTTCTCGGCGAAGAGATTGAGATTCCAGCGGACTTTGTAGTCCTGAACGTGGGGCTCTCCCCAATAAAGGAGGAGGGTGGAGTGATCCAGCAGCTCAAGGTCTCAACCGATCAGGCTGGATTCACCCTTGAAAGCCACCCTAAGCTCGGACCCGCAGAGTCGATTGTTCAGGGTGTTTTCCTCGCAGGCACAACCCAGTACCCAAAGAGCGTGAAAGAATCAGCTATCCAAGCACTTGCCGCAGCGGCAAAAGCCTCCTCAATAATCTCAAGAGACGAAATTGAACGCGAACCATTTGTCGCTGTTGTAGATCCCCTCAAGTGCACAAAGTGCGTAAGGTGCGTACCTGTCTGCCCGTACAACGCGATCCGAGGAGAGCTGGGCAAGAGGATCGAGTTCATCACCGCAATGTGCCAAGGCTGTGGAACCTGCGTCGCAGAGTGCATGGTTGAGACTGCTCTAACCCAGGAAGGCTTCACAGACCGGCAGATCATGGCGCAGATTGATGCAGCGCTAGAAGAGGAAGCTTCAAAGAAGATCCTGATTTTCGCTTGCAACTGGTGCTCCTATGCCGGTGCCGACCTCGCCGGAGTCATGAAGATCCAGTACCCATCGAACACTCGAATCATACGAACCATGTGCTCGGGCAGGGTATCACAGAAGCTGGTGCTCTACGGATTTTCAAAGGGAGCCGGAGCAGTCCTTGTCACAGGATGTCATCCTGGCGACTGCCACTACATCAGCGCAAACCAGCAGACGCTGAAGAGGGTCGAAAAGTGGAAGCACCTCTTGAAGACGAGAGGAGTCAATCCAGAAAGGCTCCAGCTATGGTGGGTCAGCGCGGCCGAGGGGAAGAGGTTTGCAGAGAAGGCAAAGGAGATGGACGAACTGCTGAAGCACCTCCCGAGCCAGGAACTGGAGTCAACCACCCTGAAGATCAAGGTCGCTTCGAAGAGTCCTCCTGCAGGAGTCGGTTCAAGGAGTTGATGATGAGCAAATGGCAATGAAAACCGTTCTAAGACAGGAACCAGATTTCTCCAAGAGAGTAAGGGAAATCTCAGGAGAGATGCTTTCCCTATGCTACCAGTGCGGGACCTGCACCGCGTCCTGCCCGATGGGCGTGCCAGTGAGGCGCCTGATTCACTCCTCGCAGCTCGGTCTTAAAGATTACACCCTCGCGAACAGCGATCTATGGAACTGCGCGACATGCAAACTCTGCGAAACCACGTGCCCCAGAGGTGTCCAGATCACTGACATTCTTCACGCGCTCCGAGTCATTGGTTACGAAGAAAAGAGGAGCCCGAAGAAACTTGACGAGCCTCTCTGGGGAGTCTATGAGGATGCAAACCCTTGGGGTGGGAAGAAGGGTGACAGAGCAAAATGGTCAGAGAATTTAGGCATAAAGGATGCAGTGAGTAGCAAAGCAAAGTACCTCCTTTACGTTGGCTGCGCCGCATCATTTGATCCTCGCCTTCAGAATATCACACGATCCCTGGCAAAGATCCTCGGTGAAACTGGCGTTGATTTCGGAATCCTCGGAGAAAAGGAAAACTGCTGCGGCGACGTGATTTACCACATAGGCGAGGAAGGATTTCTTGAGGAGCTTGTTCAGAACAATCTCAAGGAGTTTGAGAAAACAGGAGCAGAAGCTATCATCTCGATTTCTCCCCACTGCTTCAACATGTTCAAGACTGTTTATCCAAAGTACGGGAAAATGATTCCTGCGTATCACTACACGGAGCTCCTCTCGGAGTTCATGGACAAAGACCTTCTCCCAATGGTCTCCTCAGACGGCAAGCTCAACATAACCTACCACGATCCGTGCTACCTTGGAAGATATCATGGGATCTACGAAGGGCCAAGGAAGATTCTCGAGGGCTTGCCCGGGGCTCACGTCACGGAGATGGCGGACAACAAGAGCAATGCGCTTTGCTGCGGAGGAGGCGGTGGACAGATGTGGATGGAATCAATCGGCGAGAGGCCTAGCCACCAAAGAGTGCTGCAGGCGGTTGATTCTGGGGCTTCAATTTTGGCGACGACCTGTCCTTACTGCGTGCAGAATTTTGAAGATGCTGCGAAGACGAAGGGAGTTCAGAACTTGCAGGTGTTGGACGTGGCTGAAATTGTTGCAAAATCAATGAAGGTAAAGGGATAAAGAAAATGCAAGTAGTAGTCGAGAAGGAATCTGAAAGCAAAAAGACAAGAGGAGTCTTTGTATTCTTAGAGCAAACTGGAGGAACTCTTGAGAACGTGTCACTCGAGGTCCTTGGGAAGGGAAGAGAAATCGCTGATCAATTAGGCGTCAGACTGACCGGGATCCTGCTCGGGGAAAATCTCGAAGAGGCCTTCAGAGAGTGCACATCTAGAGGCGCAGACCTCGTCCTAGTCGGCGAATCCCCTCTTTTGGAAAATTTCACAACAGAGGCCTATTCTCAGGTGATATCTCATATAGTGAGGGAGCACGATCCAGATATATTCCTAGTTGGCGCAACACACAACGGCACGAGCCTGGCAGCAAATCTAGCAATCAAGTTACATGCAGGTTTGATGGCTCACGTCGTCGACCTAGACATCGAGAAGGAAACAGGGAAGCTCTTAGGATCAGTCCCTGGATTCGGCGGTAACATCGTCGCAGTCTGCAAGTGTAAGAAGGGAAGACCACAGATGGCGACCATTCGTCCGGGGATATTCAAACCACACCCGGTCTCGGAGTCTCGAAGTGGAACTGTTAAGCCAATCAATCTTGACACGCTCAAGCCTGAAGACGTAAAGTGCAGAGTGGTCGAAAAGTCCGTCGGAGAAAGCATAGAGATAAGCCACGCTGAGAAAGTTGTTGTCGCTGGTCTTGGATTGAAAGATAACCTGACGCTCGCGAAATCCCTTGCTCAGAAGATTAGCGGAATTATGGCAGTCTCAAGACCCGTCGCGGACAAGGGCGCCGCTCCAAAGGATCTCGTAGTGGGTTCAACAGGATCCAGTCTCAACGCAAAGCTCGCCCTGGTATTAGGCATAAGTGGTGCGGCCCATTTTTCCTCTGGAATCAGAGATGTCGAGACAGTGATTGCGATCAACTCTGATCCGGACGCTCCTATTTTCAGTCAGGCCGATTATTGTGTGACTGGAGATCTTTTCAAAATCGTGCCAGAACTTGTTTCCGAGCTCGAATCCAGTGGAGGAGTAAAGCAATGAAGCAAGTCGTGTGTCTCAAGGTGACCCCGAAGATTGAGCAACTCAAATTCGACGAAGTAAAGAAGACAATGATCCGTGATGGCGTTGAGAACGAGATCAACGAGGCAGACAAGAATGCCCTAGAGATCAGCCTGAGCCTCAAAGACAAGCTTGGAGGACAGGTCGTTGTCCTGTCGATGGGCCCGCCCTCATTTGATCCTTACCTGAAACTCGCAATTGCGATGGGAGCAGATGACGCAATTCTTTTGAGCGATCGAGCTTTCGCTGGGGCAGACACATACTCGACTTCGCTTGTCCTTGCGACAGCGGTCAAGAAAATCTCTGATTTTGGTTTGGTTTTCTGCAGCGAAGCTTCATCCGACGGAAGCACGGAGCAAGTTCCTCCAAGCATCGCAGCTTGGCTCGGAGTTCCACTGATCAGCTACGTAGGCAGTATGTCTGTGAATGATGGCAAGGTGCAAGCAAAGAGAATTATTCGCGGTGGATACGAAGTCATAGAAACCAATCTTCCGACACTCGTAAGTGTGGAACTTGGGTGCAACACCCCGAGGTTTCCAGATTTCAGGAGAAAGAGGTGGGCAGAAAGGGAATTCAAGACAACCGTCTGGGGCATAAATGACCTTGGGCTGAGTCCAAACGATGTTGGACTGGAAGGCTCTCTGACCAGTGTGAATGAGCTCAGGCATATGAGATCGCCCCAGCGAAAGAAAGAATTTCTTACGGGAGAGCCGAAGCAAGTCGCCGCAAAGCTTGCTGAAATAATCAGAAGTACTGTCTAGTTTGCTGATTAACAGACAGAAGTTACGTACATGTCAATTAGTCTCACCTGACTACGCTAGATCCCGTATGTACCCTCCGCATATGGAATATGTTTTCAAACAATAAGGCATTGGTATCTACTTTCTTCACAAAGGGGAAAGCGCGAGGAATCATTCAGGTTGCAATCATCACGAGGTTGATACTCTAACATGAGGTCTTGACTCTTATCCCTGCGTGTGTGCGGTAATGGAAACATACTGACAAAAAAAGGGAGCGATCTTAATCTTATGAGAGCTTTGCCCCGTATCACGAATGCACTAGCTTGAATAAGACAAACGGTGCTTTCATTGTGCCAGTAATCCAGGCAAATCCCAGCGGCGATCTATTTGGAAAGACAATGATCCCTATTTCAGAGGCCAGCAGTATCACCAACCTGTCAGCCAACACTATTTCTGGAGCACTTTCCTCTACTATGGCAAAGACCACTCCGCCAATAACGAGTGTCCATACTATTTCAATAGGACTATCTCAAGTTCAATACTTCAGACTCTATCCAAGGAAACTCGATTGGTTCAACTTCTCTTTCTGACCTGCGTCTTCGCAGGTGCGAAATGTAGAGATGCTGAGCATACAGCTTGTCTCCAAGCTGTGAGCATATGCGGCATTCAGGACAGACCTCCTTGAGATCCTTCAAATCGCGCCATGCATCATAGACGAGAGATCCTGGCATCTAGCCTTCTGCGCCCTCGCTCTCTTTTTCACAGATGAGGCAAATGCTACCTCGGTGCAGCGTAATAGGAGGGATCTCCGGAAACATCGGATTCCTCATACATTTGAAGCAGGGCTGATATTGCAATTTAGTAGAAATCGCCGACAGAACGGTCCTTGACATGTTCATGGCCTGGGTAGGCAGTGGCTAATAAGGCGAGGATACGATTATCAGAAATGATAATCGCGTTTACTTCGCAAAAATATAACCCGAGTTTCCTTTCTTATGATTAGAACCCACGAATTGATCACTGGTCAGAAAGATTCGAATGCGGATGACTAACCTACCATCTTTGATCAAGCGCCAAATGATTTTATCACACCCTCTTTGTCTGGCAAAGGGTAGTTGCCAGTACCAGAGCGTAGACTTGCAGCGATAATGTTCACTGACATCGTCGGATATAGTTCACTTTCTGAACAAAATGAATCTCTCGCTCTCAAGTTGCTCAGCGAGCATCGCAATCTCTTGCGTCCCTTGTTTTTGAAGTACAATGGAAAGGAAGTCAAGACCATAGGCGATGCGTTTCTGGTGGAGTTTTCAAGCACTCTGGAAGCTGTGAGCTGCGCGTGTGAAATTCAGAAATTAATTCATCTCCGTAACTCCAATCTTCCTTCAGAGCAGAGGATTGAGCTTCGAATTGGAATACATTTAGGTGATGTCATCCATGAGCTGGGCGATGTGTATGGAGACGCGGTTAACATTGCCTCAAGGATAGAACCATTTGCCCAGCCAGGTGGAGTGTCCATATCTGAGCAGGTATTCGCGCAAGTCAAGAACAAGACAGAATCTTCAGTCATTAGCATAGGAAAGCAGCGTCTCAAGAACATCCAAGAGCCAGTCGCCATTTACAGAATAGTGTTTCCATGGGACGAATATCGAGAACGAGAAAATAGGGCAGCCATTTCAGACCTTGACAAACACAGGATTGCCGTACTTCCATTTGACAATATTAGTCCAGATTCAAATGATGAGTATTTTGCCGATGGCATGACTGAGGAGCTCATTTCCACAATTTCTAAGATAAGAGATCTCAAAGTAATCGCTAGAACCTCCGTGATGCGGTACAGAGGCGCTGATAAGAGCATAGACGTAATTGGACAGGAGCTCAAAGTAGGCACAGTGCTTGAGGGAAGCGTCCGAAAGTCTGGTGAGAAGCTTCGGATCACGGTGCAACTCATTGATTCAAAAAGCAACGAGCATCTGTGGGCTGAGACCTACGACAGGGAATTCAAGGACATATTCGCAATCCAAAGCGACATTTCGGAAAGGGTAGCCGGGGCACTCAAAGTGAAGATATTGCAATTTGAAAGAAAAGTGATAGCGAAGAGGTCAACCGGCGTCGTAGAGGCATATGCTCTATACCTAAAGGGCAGGTATCACTGGAACAAGCGAACTAATGAAGGATTGAAGAATGCGATCAAATACTTCAACGAGGCCCTTGCGAAGGATCCCGCGTATGCTCTAGCCTACAGCGGACTCGCTGATTCCTACGCTCTTCTTGCACTGTTTGAGTTCATTTCTCCGCGTGATGCATTTCCGAACGCAAGAGCCAATGCGGAGCAGGCACTGAAGCTCAACCCTGACCTTGCTGAAGCGCACATATCACTCGGACTGGTAAGTTTCCAGTACGATTGGGACTGGAAAGAGGCAGAAAGGGAGTTTGAGAGAGGCGTAAAGCTCAATCCGAACTACCCGCCCGCCCATCAGTTCTTTGGAGATTATCTCAAAGCCATGGGACGCTTTGAGGAGGCATTGGTAGAGATGAGACGGGCGCAAGAGCTCGACCCACTATCGGTGTCGATAAGCACCGGAGTGGGGCATGTGTTGTATCTCTCCCGTCAATATGATCTTGCAATAGAACAGTACGGCAAAGCATTGGAGCTTGATCCAAAGTTTGTACAAGCTCACCTTTGGTTCGGGCGGCCTTATCTTCAGAAAGGAATGTTCGTTGAAGCGATTTCGGAGTTGAAAAAGGCAGTAGATCTGTCTTCTGGAAGTACAATTTCACTCGCAGTTCTCGGCCACGCCTACGCATCTGCAGGAAAGAGAGAAGAAGCTCTTGAAATTGTTGAAAAGCTCGTAGAACGCTCTAAGCAACAATACATTCCATCGTACTGGATAGCAATGATCTACATCGGACTTGCTGACAGGGAAAACGCATTTGTCTGGTTAGAGCGTGCTTATCAAGAGCGCTCAAGCTGGCTTGTCTGGATCAACGTTGAGCCAAGATTTGATACGTTGAGAGTTGATCCCCGTTATGCATCACTTGTTTCGAAAATGAAACTCACTGCAAAATCCTCGTAGGATGAAGCCTTGGAACTAGGGACAGTGATTTGTCTTGAAAACCGAAGTCTGCTTACTCGCTAAGGGTCCGATCTGTTTCGCGTAGTCTTCTGACCAGTTCTTTGATAAGATTGAATGCGACTTCAGGGTGAACCTTGACAAAGGACTTGAAATTCCAGCTCGTGAGTATAAGGCATGTTGTCTCTTCGACAGCGGCGACATCAGCAGAACGTGGTTCTTTATCGAACAGTGCCATCTCTCCGAAGAATTGGCCGCGTCCTAGTTTGGACAACACCTTGCTCCCGCGCCGAACCTCAACTCGCCCTTCAAGGATAAGGTAAAAGCAGATCCCGGCCTCACCTTGTCGCGCAATTACTTCGTCAGTTGAGAAAGTTCGCTTGCTCGATGCGCCAGCAATGCTTTTGAGTTGCTTCTCATTGAGAGTTCCAAACAAAGAAACATTTTCAAGGAGAGGAAGGACTGCCTTAATCTCGCTCGGGGATAGGTTCATTCAACCCTTGCCCGATTCAGGGCTTGCTTATAACATTTGATTGCCATGTGCCAAGGCCCATTTCTGCTCTACAAGTTACCCCCATCGAACGGAATTTTTCCAAACGAGAGTCATTCCATTAGAAAAAGAAGGATCTTTGCTGCATGTGCTTGATACTACCAACATCTTCTCAGATTGCGAATTTTTACTAATTCCTTCCTCACTTCCTTTTACAATTATCAGATCGTACCTTAATAGCAACTTCTTGCCAGGATAAAACATGCTAACAATCAGCATCCCCTCAAGATTCGAGATACCAAAAGCTTGTGGAGATCGCAGTACGCCAAGGAAGGAAGGAGACCACTACATCTTTGATGCGACTGACGAAGAATACATGTTCTGGAGTAGTCTCGCCCCGATTGAGCAGGAAGAAATCGCGAATTCGACGTTTGAGCACTGCTTCTTCGACGTGCTACACGAATTGATGAGGAAAAAGAGGCCGGACAATTACACGATTGCCAATGAAGAGTGGGTAAAGCTAAAGCCCTGACATGCTGACTTGCGTAGAAAACTTCAAACCAATACCGGAAGACCATCTCAAAGCGGTTAACTGGTTCTCATTCTTTTTGTCTTTTGAGCTACGGGTTCCTTGCTTCGAATGATTTCTTGCTGGAGGATCTCGTAAGCTCTGGGGCCATCTTCCCGATTAATGATTATGATTGCATCTTCATCGATGTACGAATGGATGACGTTTATGCCGTGCCGATAGAGCAATTCTGAAATGAACAAGGCCAATCCTGAATCACTCCCTTCGTCTGGAGAGAGATGAAGCGTCAATCTCGTCAAGCCCACTAATTCTTTTGCGATATTTCTTTTGTCAAGTCTGGAACGGATCAGCGACGTGTAGCCCTTTTCGTCAGCGATGAATTTGATCAAGTTCGAGCGCCTGAACATGTCCGGTGGCTCGTCTAGCTGGGAGGATATTTCCACAATTTGTTTTAGAATATCCGTGAAATCTGATTTGTTCGGACGAATAGTGACATCTGCCATGTCGCTGGTCATTGTGATTCTGGCGTTTCTAAGGACGCGTGACGGAGGCTCCAGCTTCTCTTCCGAAAGAGCATCAGAAAAACGCTTTATTGCTACAACGATTGTGTTGAGGCTAGTTTGTTTGCCGGACAATTTCTCGACTTCAGACTTGATTGTAGTAGCGAGGGCGTGATAGTTGACTATTTTCTGTGTCAAGCATGTATAGACCGGCTGATTGCGCATAACGATCGATTCGACCGCTGCGGGAACAGATTGGTTACGGCGAGACAAATTCCCGTCATAATGATGGCGCTCGTAATATTTATTGCTTTACAAACATAAGCCTTTATAGTGCGTAACACCTATTACACATCGTGAATTGTGAATGAGAATAGAAGAGCGAAGAAGAGGGCCACAAACAAGACAGAATCATCATGATAGAAAGTTCTCCAAGAGCAAACCGACCATTCATCGCGAGAAGTAGTTGGCGAACATGGCTCAGGCTTCGTACGCAACAACTGAAGGAGGGCAACAAGTCCTCATTTTGAGAGAAGGTACTTCGCAAAATCGAGGCAGGAATGCTCAGAGTAACAATATTTGGGCAGCAAAAGAAATTGCACGAATTGTAAAGTCGACACTAGGTCCTAGAGGCATGGACAAGATGCTCCTAGATGGCATGGGAGACGTCACTATAACAAACGACGGCGCGACAATTCTCAAAGAAATTGATGTCCAACACCCTGGTGCAAAAATGATCGTTGAGATATCCAAGACGATTGACAACGAAGTTGGCGATGGAACCACTTCTTCAGTAATCTTGGCGGGCGCACTGCTCGAGAATGCCGAAGAACTCATCAACAAGGGAGTACATCCTACAGTCATCGTAGATGGTTACAAGAAGGCTGCACTTCAAGCTCTGAAGATCCTAGACAAAATTGCAATAAAGGTTGAAGCTGACGACAAAGGGACGCTTGTAAAGATCGCAAGAACCAGCATGGCATCAAAGCTTGTTTCAAACGAGAGCGCGGAATTAGGCGCTATGCTTGTCGATGCTGTTCTCCAAGTCGCGGAAAAGACTCCTGAAGGCAAGTTCGCGGTCGATATTGACAACGTGAAAGTCGAAAAGAAGACAGGTGGCTCTCTCAAAGATACCAGTTTCATCAAGGGAATCATACTAGACAAAGAGGTAGTTCATTCAGGAATGCCAAAGCGCATCGAAAACGCAAGAATAGCACTGATCAACTCACCTCTCGAAATAGAAAAGACAGAGTTCGATGCAAAGATAGACATCAAGGATCCATCCCAGATTCAGCAGTATCTGGACGAAGAAACAAAGATGCTTAGGGACATGGTCGGAAAGATTTCTGAGGCTGGAGCTAATGTACTAGTGTGCCAGAAGGGAATCGACGACATTGCCCAGCACTATCTTGCAAAGGCTGGAGTTCTCTCCGTGAGAAGAGTGAAAGACTCTGACATGACCAAACTCGCAAGAGCCACAGGAGCAACAATCGTGACCGGTCTCGATGGTTTGTCAAAGGCAGATCTAGGGCAAGCAGGCCTTGTTGAGGAAAGGAAGATCGAGGATGACAAGTGGACCTACATTGAAGACTGCAAGAACCCGAAAGCAGTTACGATTCTGATCAGGGGTGGAAGCCAGAGGATCATTGATGAAGCAGAACGATGCGTTCACGACGCTGTCATGGTAATCAAAGACGTTCTCGAAAAGCCTGGGATAATTGGCGGAGGCGGCGCAGTCGAAGAGGAACTATCTTACCGCCTGATGAAATGGTCCAATACATTGCAAGGAAGAGAACAGCTCGCCGCAGAGAAATTCGCTGAATCTTTGGAATCAATTCCAATTACTCTAGCCGAAAACGCTGGCTTTGATCCAATAGACATTCGAGTTGAACTCAGAGAGAAGCACGGCAATGACAAGATATGGTATGGCGTTGACGTTCTGGGGAATGGCGTAGCTGATCTTTTCAAGAAGGATGTAATCGAACCGGTGTCAGTCAAAGAACAGGTAATCAAATCTGCTACCGAATGCACCTGCATGATCCTGAGGATCGATGACGTAATTGCTGGTAGCAAGGCCTCGATGCCTCCGCAAGGGAGCGGAGCCCTAGGCGGAATGCCAGGTATGGAGCAGTAGTAGCGTTCGTTTTCTCGATACTACCCCAACATTATGGTGAAGAAGCCACGTCAGAATCTCATACTTCTAACTGCACAAGATGCGGGTCAGAAATAATATGGGTTAGAAGCCATTTTGTGAGTAACGGGATCCTGTCGTGGTCTCCTTTCAACCTCAGCGGCTCTCATCACAGCTGCCCCAACAGCAGCTATTGAAGGCATCTCGCCAGCGAGCAAAGTCAAAAGTCTTCGAAAAGTGCGCAATTCCGGCAGCTTAACAAAGATGCGACGCTGATATGAGTGCGACTTGAAATGGACATGCCCAAGAAATGTCTCAAGTGCGGGGACTATCACTTTACCGGCAAGTGCTAAGCTGAAGTGGAGATCCTTGCAGGAATCTACGTTGGTGAATACCTCCAGAAGGACATGGACTGCAAGTGCGCCGAGACAGATAGAAATCCCGAGAGAGGGCAGTGGTTTTAGACTCTAATCTCGATAATAGGGAACTTTTGCAAGAATCTGACTTTCCTTGAGCTCTAAGGTTCTCAAGCCAAAATCTTTGATTAAAGTTCTCTTTGGAATTGATTTATAGTGCCTGCACCTAAATGCCCTCATGGCTATTTGTCAATCGAGCGAGGGTTGTACTAACAGAGCCACGCATTGGGTTTTGATAGAATACAGCTGGCCGACCCTGCCAAAAGAAATGCGAACCTATCTACTGTGTAAAGACCACATGCAACATGCTCAGAAATCTGCATCGAACCAAATGTCAAAGTTTCCAGAAACTGGAATCAGAATTATTGAACATGGAACATTACAAACAAATTGACCCTACTTTGCAGTACTACCATATTTTGCCTTGAGGCAAGAGAATGAGAAAATTTCTAGTCAGGGCGAACTTGAAGAAATCGTCACTCGAATATGCAAGTCGAGCTAGGAATTCAATTGGCACGACCCTAGAAAGGGAATTCGAGCTATTTGCTGACGACGCCGATGATGCCAAAGTCAGAGCTAAACAACTCCTGAAAAACGAAGGCTACGACGAGAAATTGCTGCACCGTGCAATTTGGACGGTCTCTAGGCTCGACCACCCGCGCAAGAATTAGCTCACCTGAGCAAGCGCGCAACCTTGTCAGCTTGCGCTAGTGATTACATCTTTCACTGATCTAGACCGAGTCCTATTTCTAGGGAAAAATGCCTTAACAATCACATCTTGCTTACCAATCGTAATCATCTGTAATACATGTAATATTCTCGACATAGACCTATATAGTACGTAACACCTATTGCATATGTGGAATCCATGACAACAATAAATCAACAGATGTCAAACATCGTAGAAACAGCAATAGCATCAGGCGAATTCAGGACACTGGTCCAAGCAGTACAAGCAGCGGGTCTTGTGGAAACTCTCAAAGGTCAAGGACCGTTTACGGTTTTTGCCCCAACTGATGAGGCATTTAGAAGTCTCCCAACCGGAACGCTCGAGGGATTACTAAAAGATCTTCCAAGATTGAAGAGCATACTTACCTACCATGTCGTCAATCGCAGGATCATGTCTTCAGAAATGCATGAACTGGCATCCGGAGGAAGGACGCCGAACATAACCACTCTCCAAGGATCTGCGGTCACACTCAAGACACAGGGAATGGTTCAGAAGAGCATCTATGTAGATGGCGCGAAACTAATCAGGCCTGACATCGAGACAACCAATGGCGTAATCCAAGTCATTGACAAAGTACTCATGCCAAGGTAAATGAAAGCAGCACAAACGAAAACTTCACTTGGTGACGTAGAGAATCAGTATTTCCGGTCTGCTACGCAGATCGGGGAGCTATTCTTGATTCACCTTTTGATATCTTTGCAAAACCTAACATTTGTGGGGTAACATGCGCAAGCATCTTTTCTGCAACACGCTTATTGCTAGCTTTTGATCACCATACGCGATTTCGTTGTTAATCAAAATAGGGGACGTGGTAATTACAAAAGGACCCGAAGTAGAGTATACTATACAGGGTTACATGGGCGGTTCAATTGGTATTCGAGGACGTGCCCACCCAAGCACGGATCTAAAATTAATCGAGGGAGAGCTGTATCTTCTGAGAGAGGGCAGCGTCCAACAGATAGAAATCCAGACGGATGACGGTAAAGTATTGACTGGACTCTATAAGATAAATGAGTTGAACTGGAAGAAGGAGAGGACGAATGGGAATTATGAACTCATGTTCAACATCGGATTGCAGAAACAGTAGGCTAACAATGGTAATGCTCTGAGTTGCAAGGGTATTACGTCCTGAAGAAATAATCTTCCTTGTTGTACAAGGAGTATTTTCCGCATTTCGGGCATTGTTCAGAATTGTTTTCGATCTTTGCTACTCGAAAGGACTTTTGGTCCATTTGGGTGGCAGAAGCAAGCTCTGCTCCACATTTCCGATTCTTGCACAGAACCATCAACGTCACAGGAATTGCTCACTTGGACTCGCACTCAACAATCCTGGCTTTAGACTTTTGGATACGCTCTAGTCCAGGTGTATTTTATCAAACAAGTTTTCAGTGTTGGGTAGAAACATTCCCAATGGCGGATTCGAATAAGAATCAACATCCCAGCATGATGGCAATCTTTGCTGGTGTCCCGTTCTTGTGAACATGATGTCACAACCAAGCATATTAGGCTGGACATCCTTAACGCATTGGACTATGAACATCGCATACATTTTGCTCAACGTTGATCCTGGGAACGAGGAAGAGGTATTGAAATCGCTCAGAACGATTCGCGGGATCACAGAATCTTATAGGATATACGGAGTTTATGACACGATCGTAAAGGTTGACCGCGAGTCGCAGGAAGAGGTGAAAAGCACGGTAATGCAGATACGCAGTCTCAAACACATCCGGTCGACACTGACACTTACGGTCGTCTAGCGGGCTTCGAGAGAGTTTGCGATAGCGGAAAAATGTAAGCTAGCTAGTTACGCGAATTATCGCCCGAGTTAAAATGTCGAATTTAGATACTACTTCAATTTGTCAGCGATGTGGGAGCAGAAACATGATCCAGTAACTAATTTCAACTCTCCCAATCAAAGCGCTCTATCCATACAGAGCCAGAATGCGAAAACGAGGTCCGCAATTTATGATCGACGGTGATGAAACGCCATTTCATTTATATTTTGATGTTTGAAGTTCAAAGGATGATTCTCACTAATGATAATCGGGTCGAGTCTTTATATTGCTTAGTAAGAGCTAGTTTGAAACATGCGGCTTTCAGATCCGTCCATTGCTCAAGAGATAGCAGATGCTCTCTTGGACGAATATTCAAGAAAAATCATGCTCTCATTGATAGATTATTCCAAGTCGATCGAAGAAATCAGTGAAGAGGAAAATATCCCGATCAGCACATGTTATAGAAGAATCCACGTGCTCCTGCACAGAGGCATGGTGAAAGCCTGCGAAACCGTCCTTCAAAAGGATGGAAAGAAGTACATCAAATATAGAGCGATATTCAAAAATGTGAGTTTACAGATCGACTCATCTAAAATGGCGGTGGATGCAATTCCAAACACTGATGGTGATGCAGGCAGAACGTCTTGCTTGGGGTGCAGTCCTATTCAACTCCCAGATGAAGATCATAGAGAAAGAACTGTCCGGCGACCTGAGGCTCATATCTCAGAAGTACTAGGACTAAAAAGTAAGCTACCCGTGCTAAAGGACTGCGATTTCTGCTCATCCCAGAGTGTTTGGTGTAATGCTTACACGACCGGTGATTCAAATGCCACAATCTTTGTCTGCGCTGGGTGTCAGTTCAAGAGGGTAAGAGAGGTCAAACATAATACAAAAGACCCTGGGATTCTTGCGTAAAGTCATAAGGTGTAGATCAATATGAAAGAATCCGAATTGATTTGGATGAATGGAAAGCTCCAAAGATGGAGCGATTCAAAAGTGCATGTACTGACGCATGCTTTACATTACGGAACAGGTGTTTTTGAAGGAATCAGATGCTTCAGCACCAGCAACGGCCCTGCAATTTTCAGATTGAAGGAACATGTCAGACGGCTCTTTGACAGTGCGAAGATCTACATGATGGAGATTCCATACAGCTTCGATCAGGTAGCTGATGCGATAAAGGAGACCGTTGTAGCAAACAAGCTGGATGAGAGTTACATCAGACCTATAGCATACTATTCTTATGGGGAAATGGGGGTAAACCCACTGCCTAACAAGGTCGACCTTTCGATTGCGCTGTGGAGATGGGACAGTTACCTTGGAAAAGATGCTGAGGCGAAAGGAGTCAGGTGCCAGGTGTCCTCGTGGAGAAGGATCCATCCAGCTATCATGCCCCCTCAAGCAAAATCAACAGCTAATTACGCAAATGCGAGTCTTGCAAAGATTGAATCTTTAAAGGCAGGGTATGACGAGTCAATAATGCTCAACATGGACGACATGGTGGCAGAGGCACCTGGCGAAAACATCTTTCGGGTCAAGGACGGAGTGTTGACCACCCCGCCGGCTTCGGCCGGGGTGCTCAGAGGAATTACTAGAGACACTGTTATCCATATCGCGAGCGACATTGGTTTGGAATGTACCAAGGGAAACATATCAAGAGAGGAACTGTACACGTCCGACGAGCTGTTCTTGACTGGAACAGCTGCTGGAGTGACTGCGGTGAGAGAGGTGGACGGAAGACAAATCGGTTTAGGGAGATGGCCTTTCACTCAGAAAATCATCGAAGGTTATTCAGATATCGTTCACGGCAGAAACCCAAAGTACGAGAGTTGGCTGGGAAGAATCTAGACTTCGGCGTGAGCGCGAAACGCGAACCTGATCTTCGACTTGTTATCAGCTGTTTAACGCTCGAGTCAATTCTGGTCTAGAAGAGGGCGCATAGAAACACTCCTTGAAAGCAACTGAGTAAGAATGCAAACTATCTTCTTGCATAACTGAAGGTTGTTCCGATTACTGTTGAACCAAAAATCGCAGGTCCGTTTGCAAAAATCATTTCTTTCAGAGATCTGGCCATGGGTTGATATTGCATGAAATCAATTCATGGTTTTCGCCGTCTAACACCCACACCACGCTTATAGGGCGAGTACCGTCTACAGGAATCTGACGCAAGCAATTGACAACAGAAGGAAAAGTCTATGACATAATAGTAATCGGCGCTGGAATTCTAGGCCTTTCTTGCGCTTTTCATTTGAAAAGGAACAATCCTGGGAAAAACATTCTCTTGGTTGACAGACTCAGCGACGTTGGTCAAGCCAACACTGCAAGAAGCAACGCGATGTTTAGAAACACGTTCACGTCTTGGGATAATCAAGTTCTTTCCGACACTTCGATTAATTTCTATCTCGAAGTTGCAAAAAATGGCATTGATCTTGGGATAAGAAAGACGGGATACCTCTGGGTCATGGACGAAAGGCAACTCTCCTTAAACGAAAGACATGTGCAAAAGATGATTGGCAACGGAATAGAGATCAAGAAATACGACAGGGCCGATCTAGAGAGTGCACTGCCCTCCCTTCGCACTCGCTTTCAAGACTCGGACCAAGAAGCGAAGCTCTTGAAGCTTGAAAACGTGGCAGGCGCGGTGTTTGGAATAAAGTGCGGTCGTCTCGATCCAGACAAACTTTCAAAGTATTACGAGCAACAATTCCTTACACTGGGAGGAAAGATCCTCTTCAACACCAATGCAAAATCGCTTCTGCTTGAGCCTAATGAGCCTCTTGGTATAGAAGGAGAACCGTTTGTCTGGCAGGAATCAAGAATTGTAGGAGTGCGGCTTGAAGGAGCTGCTCAATCCGAGATTAGAGCAGACACTGTTGTGATCGCGACTGGGGTTTGGAACAACGAGATCCTTGAGCCAATAGGCATTGATGGTCATGTGAAGGCGAAAAAGAGACAGTTATTCACAATATCCGCCCGCGGAAACAAGCATCTCTCAGACCTGATTTACAACAGTAATTTCAACGATCTTAAGGTTCTTCCCTATGTAATACTTCCAAAGTCTGGCTGTTACCTAAAGGCACTGGAGGAAAACAACGAATTCTGGGTAGCATGCGAAGATGATCTGAACCGGCCATTCATCAACACTCCTGATCCGAATCTCGAAAATTGCAAAGCAGAACCAAGTTACTACGAGCACAACGTATATCCGATTCTCAAAGGGTACTTTGAAGAATTCGAAAATTCAAAGCCGAGCCAGATGTGGGCAGGCCTCTATTCTTACAACACCCTTGACTCGATTCCATTCGTTTTCACAGAGAGTGGACTGATTGTTGCGGGCGGGGGTAGCGGCAGCGGGATAATGAAGGCCGATGCGATGGGAAGAATTGTTGATGCAATTTACCGCGATGGCGAGAAGGGAGAGGCCGCTCTCTATGGCAACGTCCATTATCCTGTTGAAAAGATCGGATTCAGGTCTCGGGCCGTTCAAAGAGAAGAATGGGTAATTTGAAACCTATTCTCGTCTGTCCTACATCACCGAGTTTCGGGCGAAATTGCCCGAAGTTCCGACTATAAGTCAGTCAATGATGAATTAGATTTCAAAAGCAACACCTTCAAGGTTGAAGTGCTGATTATCCAGATTGATGATCGTATAACCAGTTTAAATTGGCATGAAGGCTAGTCGCTTTAAGAGTGCAACCGTGAATGGAATGCAGCTGACGTACTTCTCTCCTCTGCAAATCAGTGGGACCGATGTCTATACCCTACTCTACATTCTTTCCTTCGTCGCTCTGACTTTGGTGAGCCTGGAT
>DAIDAB010000060.1 GCA_027310845.1 bacterium
ATCCTGAGCTGTCTTATGTGATTTTTCTCAAGAACATTGCTCAAAGTATTGGATACGTGCTCTCGTTTCAATAGCGCCCTGACACCCTTGAGCTTCGGATCGTATATTGTCATCGAGATCATGTCGATGTGTTTAGGACGCTTGGCTTCGCTTCTATCAAAAAGGCCCCCAAACTCTTTCTGCGCCAGAATAAGGGCCCTTGTCATCTGCCTTGCCCTATCCGGCCTAAAGTTAAAGAAAAAGACAAGATCGCCCTCAGCGATACCCTGGTAATTTCCTATTACATTGGGAATGACGAATTCATCAGTCACCTGCTTTTCGTAGGAAGCCTGCACTGATTCGATTGCACTCTGGAATCTTTCTCCCATTCCATAGACAATTGCGTCGTATGCTAGCTTAATCCTGTCCCAGCGGTTGTCCCTGTCCATCGCGTAGTACCTCCCCGACACCGTGGCAATCTGTCCGACTTCTATGGTCTCAAGATAGCTCGAAAGCGACGCGACATGGTCGATCCCGCTTTTAGGGGGAGTGTCGCGCCCATCCAGAATAACGTGGACCTTAATTTTTTGTACATCAAGATCCTTCGCTATCTTGAGAAGCCCGAAGAGATGGTCGATGTGGCTGTGCACACCACCGTTTGAGACAAGGCCAAGAAAGTGCAGTGTCGAGCCCAATCGTCTCGCCTTTCTGAAGGCTGAAACTAACTCCCCGTTCCTTGCAAGCCTTCCAGATCTGATCTCTTCGTTCACCCTCATTAGATCTTGGAATATTGCCCGGCCGGCACCTATCGTCAGGTGCCCAACTTCAGAGTTGCCCATTTGCCCTTCGGTCAAACCGACACATGTTCCAGATGCGCAAATCTCCACTGAGCCAAACTGTGATTTCATCAAGTCGAAATTAGGTGTCTTTGCCATGGTGATTGCATTGAACCGCCCTGGCGTAGTAATCCCCCACCCGTCAAGCACGATGAGGACGACTTGGTGGCTCACTTTTTTGATATGAGATCTTTGGCTTGCTTTTTTTCTAGAAATCATTCGGATTGCCCTCCCTTTGAGAAACATCCCATTCTACAATTTCATGCGTAATCCTATTTTCGCTAAGAAGTCCATTGGGAGAATTCACTCGGATATAGGTTCCGCTCTGTCTATCAGGTCCTGGATTATCCGGAATGTTAGTCCCCAGACAACGTACTCCCCTAACAAATTGTATGAGGGCACCTCCGCCTTAATCCCGAAACGCTCTATGCTGTGCTGGTTAACGTTTTTCTTGTCCATGAAGTATGACATCGGCACCCAAAAAGAGCTCTCTATCTCTCTATTGTCCAGAGCAACACCCGTCATCTCTGGGGCAAGCACTACAAATGGGAGCACCTGAATCGAGCTGAGGCTTGTGGGTATGACTTCGTTGAGTCGTCCAAGGAGCTCACAATGTGTCAGGTCTATCCCGGTTTCCTCCATCGCCTCGCGCGCTGCAGTGCTTAAGATGTTCTCATCCTTTTCCTCAAATCTTCCACCCGGAAAAGCCATGTGACCTGACCACGGGTCGCCCTCCCTTTCCTTCCTCTTCACTAGAAGCAGTTCTAGGCTTGCTCCCGCTCGACCGTCGGGCTTGAGTATCACCGAAACCGCAGCCCTGGGCAGATTTTGAGAATCTGGTGCCATGGTATTCCTAGCAAGAGAAACCTTGAGCCTCTCGACTACCAACCTATCTTCTGCGCTCAGTGAGCTTTCAATGTTCGTCGGCGTCGCAACCTCTGCTGTTCTCCCCTAGAACGACTTTGCTAATATCAGTTCTGTTCTTCTCATTACATTCCTCGAATATGTGTTGGGAGAGCCGCGCTGTTAAATAATGGATAAATGCTGGATATGGCATATTTCTGGCGCGCTGGAACAATGCTAGGCTCATTTTTGTTTTTTGCCACGCTTCTGCTATCGCATTCTGCTCTTGATGTCACATCCCTTTTCAACTTCACAGCGAGTATGGTGGCCTTTCTCTTCATCATAGTTGTCGTACTGATTTTCATTTACGTCTACGACAACCTCCGAAGAGGAAAAAAAACCACAAACACCTAGGCACCGCAAAGATATCGGCGGGCGTTTCAACTAAGAACCTGCCAATTATGACCCTCATCATTTAAGAGGCAGTTTGAGCTGAGACTTCTTTCCAAAGAGGGCCAGGTTGGAGATCAATGCAGACCACGCTCGATTCTTTCGAGGCTCTCGACGCGCATGTCGAACAGAGATACCAGGACCTCGGATGGTCTGGGCTCACTTCGATACAGAAGAAATCATACAAACTTCTGATTCGCGGCAAGAGCGCGCTCCTAGTTGCGCCAACCGGGTCCGGAAAGACCGAGGCCGCGGTGATTCCGATTTTTTCAAGACTTGCAGCCAAGAAACCAAGAGTAGACACTCGTGGGATCAGGATGCTTTACTTAACGCCTCTTCGGGCTTTGAACAGGGACATTTTCCGAAGAGTGATATCCTACGCAGAAGCTGAAGGCCTGAAGGCAGACATCAGGCACGGGGATACTTCCCCATCCGCAAGGCAAAAGATGCTTGTAAGCCCTCCAGATGTTCTGATCACAACGCCGGAGACGCTAGGAATAATACTAACGAGCAGGAAATTCGGCAAGTTTCTGGCGCAGCTAGAGGTGATCGTCATCGACGAATTGCACGAGCTGCTAGGAAACGAGAGAGGAGCCCACCTCATGGTTGGAATAGAGCGCCTACAAAGGGTTGCTCGTGATAATGAGCTTATTCGTGTAGGGCTTTCGGCAACAGTGGGCGACCTTGAGGAGGCTGCGAGCTTTCTCGGGGGGACAGGAAGGAAATGTGCGATAATAACAGACACCGTCGCAAGGGGTTACGACGTCAGCGTTAGGTTCATCAATGGAAACCTGAGCAACGTTGCGCTCGGAATCCTTGATTACGTGAAAGAGGAGAAAGGCAAGGACAAAAGCACGCTCGTATTCACCAACACGCGTGATGAAGCAGAGTTCCTCGGAGCAGTTCTTAAAGCGAAATCTCCAGATATCCCGGTCGAAGTGCACCATGGCTCCCTCTCCAAAGAAAGCAGAGAATCAACGGAATCCGCGTTGAGGAGCGGAGACGGCGGCATTGTGGTCTCCACCTCTTCTCTCGAACTCGGGCTTGACATCGGAACGGTCAACTTAGTTATCCAGATAGGATCGCCCCGGCAGGCAGTGAAGCTTATCCAGAGGATAGGAAGAAGCAGGCACAAGATGCGCGAAACCGCAGTTGGTCTTGTCCTCACAAACAGGTTAGATGAGGAGCTCGAGTCAATCGCCCTACTTGAACGAGTTGCGGAGTCATCCCTAGAGCAAACTAGAGCGCACGAAAAGCCTCTAGACGTGCTTGCTCATCACATTGCCGGACTTGCGCTGGAGGAGAATTACATGAAGGTCGAAGACCTTGTTTCTCTCTTTGGAAAGTCGCATCCCTTCAGGAATGTGAGTGTTGAGGATGTGGATTCTGTTTCAAGGATACTTGAGCGACAAGGGATAATTCGCTACGACGGTGAAGTGATCAAAAGGCGCGGTCCGAAGACGTACCAGTATTATTTTTCAAATCTCTCGACAATACCCGACATCGAGCAGTACGCTGTTATCGACATCACGACAAAGAAAATCGTAGGGAGGCTGGACCAAGTATTCGTCGGCGAATACGGCGAGCCTGGCAAGCCCTTCGTATTGAAGGGCAGCTCGTGGAGAATCATTTCCGTTGACGACGAAAAGAAGGTCCTGCACGTCGAGCCAGGCTTCAGAGACCTGAGCACGATCCCTTATTGGGTGGGCGAATTGATACCTGTGGAGTTCGAAACCGCGCAGCTCGTTGGAAAGCTTCGCAGAGAGATTGTTGCAAACGGATCGGAAAAAATAGTCTCAGACGAACAAAGAGAAAGGCTTGTGAATTCAGAAACCCAGCTAAAAGGGATTGCTGATGACAGAGGCTTGATAATTGAGAAGAGAAAGGCTTCAAGCGCGATCATAGTACATGCTTGCTATGGGACCAAGATCAACCAAACACTATCCACGATACTCTCGACTTTGCTTTCATCCAAGATCGGTTACTTGGTCGAGACGAAATCCGACTCGTATCGAATAATGCTTTCTACAAATGGCGCACTTGAGCCAAGACAAGTCGCAGAAGCGCTCAGGGAGGACATCATAATCGAAGAAATTCTCAAAGCATCAATCGTTGGAACCCATCCACTCAACTGGAAGATATGGTATGTCGCGAAGAAATTTGGAGTCATCGAAAAGACTGCGCAGTATGACCGGAGGGCCGCAAGGCTCATCCAAGACAGATATAGAGGTACTGCGCTTTACAACGAAGTGCTAAGAGAGCTCTTCCACGAAAAGTACGACATTGAGTCAACTAGGAAGATCATGCAAAGTCTTAGAATGGGGACTACTGGGATCCGTGTTGTCGAGCTCGAAGAATTCTCCGCACTTGCAAAACCCATACTCGAGTATGTCTCGAGCTTTGCCGCCCTTCCTCTAACCATGGAGAAGGCAATCCTTGATCTCGTAAAAAATCGCATTGGTAATGCAAGACACAAACTACTTTGTCTAAGCTGTGGGCGATATGAATCTGTCAGAAAGACGGACGAGATACATGAGCCAATAATCTGCCCACTCTGCCGATCCCGCCTCATTACAGAGACATATGCCTCTGATCTGGATCTCCCGAAGATCATTCAGAAGAAAAAGAAGGGACAGGCACTGACAGAAGAAGAGGATAAGAAATTCAGACGTGCTTGGAAGACCTCAAGCCTCATTCAGAACTTTGGGAAGAGAGCAATAATAATTCTCTCAGGATACGGCGTGGGCGTGGACACTGCTGCAAGGATCATAAGGAAAACCGCCGATGAAGACCAGTTCTACCGCAACATCTATCTTGCTGAAAAGAACTATGTTGCAACCCGCGGCTTCTGGCAGGACTAGGGCGTTTCAACTTGGAGACTTTGTATGGATCTCCGGCAACAATGGAATTCTCTTGACTTTAGGCTTTCTTCCTATTCCAAGAAGTTTACACTAGAATAGTTCTTGAACACGATGAACTTTTTCCCTTCGTGCGATTGCACTTCCACTGCCTCCAACTTGAGTCTCATACCAGCGGATATTTTCTCCAACAACCTTGATAGCCCTCTCCAGGCGTAGATCTTGATTTCACCAGTCGGATCCCCTATGGAGAGTTCCGCCCGCTTCACTAGTCCCTCCCTCGTTTGAACCTCTCTACTAGAAGATTCCGAGAGACTCATGACATCAAGAGACACTATTGACGGCGAAGTGAGTCTCTCTATTTCCATGAAAAGCGATGAAGAATTTGGAATATCTTTTCGCTCCGATTTCACTTTGGAAATCGACCCTCGTTGAGTGCAGATAGCCTTCAGCCCAATTTGATCCAAGGAATCAGGCTTGCAGAGGATTACATCATCTCGTTGCACATTTACCATATCCTTAGCAGCGGCATTTAGAGCAGTAAGGGAGATTTTCCTCTTTGTCGAGTCGCAGATTAGCACGTGCGCCGAGTCTTTTTCTACGTCCTGATGTCCTCCAATTGAAAGAATCCGCGCGACGAAGGCCAGAACCTGTTGACGCTTTTGTTGGTTTGGCTCCTGTGTGGGCAAGCTTGTCCTCAAATCTCGATTTAGTTTGTCGGCAAGTTGTTTCATCCATTTGGATGTCTCCTCCCACTTCTCAAGTATGAGTGTGGCCTCATCTCCGTGGAACTCAATTGACTTGGTTCCCTGAAATTCTGTTTCCTTTGTCTTGACACCAAGGAGAGTCACGCTCTCGTTTTCCTTGATACTTTCAAAGACGGGATTTGGATTCTCCCAGAGCACGACCCTTTTTTCCTTGCCTGAGCCAATGAAGTTCAGCCCGAAAGACGTCAGGTAGCTCTGAGTACCATCTTTTCTTGTGAAATCTGCCTTTCTCACTTGTCCGCTCACCTTTCCACGAATAATAACAGGATGCTGCGACTTGACTTCCAGATTCGTTGTAATTTGTTCCTCCAATTGTGGAATCTCTACGGCAAAGGGGTCAGAAGCGTCAAGCTTCTCAATGCTTCCCCCTGCAGAGAGGTTTAGAACCGGCATCCCGTCGAGGCCTGCGCGTGTATACGCTTTCGACAATCTCACTGCGGTGCCTGGGCGGATTTCAGATTCATGAACTTGCATTGCAAGTGTAGGATTCCATAAGCTTACAGGAACCGTTGAAGTTCCGTCGTACACGACGAGCTTTGAGACAAATCCTGTTGATGAATCTGACCTGCGAATGAATTTCCGTGGGGGACCAATTGTAAGGATTCTCGCGACAATAGAAACATCACTTAGGTTGTTTTCAAGGTCTCCAAGTTTGATTTTTGCTTCTTCATATCTCAGCCCAACGCCAACATCGGAGGCGACAAGAAACAAAGCACCTTGGTCGGTCAGGTAGCCACCACCAACCTTGTTTTTCTTCTCTTCAACCAAGTTCAAGACCTGGTCTCTTTTTAGCTCGTTCTTTCTAGCAAGCAATTCATTCAACAACGCGTTGAAGACGGAGCTGTTGCTTCCACTCGACTTTGCCTTGGATGCCACTTCGCGCTCATGGTCGATTGCCAAGGTTGAATTCTACCATCGAGGTTCAACAGGAGATGGATTTATTACAATATGGGACTCGATCGAAGCAGGTCTACTCTTGATTCAGTTCCATCGGTAATGGTCAGTGATAGCACAAATCGATTCTATTGGGTGGGTTGAATTTTTGAAAAGGAGCCACTTCGACTTTGGACCGCAATTCAGAGCCGCGCATTTGCCATTTTCTGACTGCTCCAGTGATTTATCAATCTTTTTTAACTAATTTGTGTGGAGCGTAGGCGTTTGAATCTATTTTTATTCACCAATTGTGAGAGATGTTTTCTTCTAGGCAATGCATTAGTCAAGAATCATATCTCTCCAAATGTCACTTCGTTTTTATCTAAAACATTCAGCGCTACTTCTTCCCGGAAAGATCAAAAATGAGCGCCCCGCGTAGAGTCCGCACCATTTACTCAGTAATCGCGTCTCCGAACCGTTTAGACATCCTTAGGATTTTGAATTCAAAGGGACCCCTAAGCTACTCAGAGCTGAAGACGCTTGCGGGGTTCAAATCAAAGAAGGAGTCTGGCAAGTTCGCATACCATCTGCGCAAGCTTGTGAAGCAGACGCTGATTTCATTGAATAGAGCCGAGCGCAAGTACACAGTCACGAGCCTTGGGAGGCTAGTCCTCAACCTCACACGCCAGATTGAAGAGCAGTCCATGCTCGAGTCGGGTAAACTCTACGTCCGAAGCTCGAGACAAGCCATGGAGGAATTCAACGCAGACAAGATACTGCAATCGCTTGTGAATGAAGCGGGTATGCCAGTGGAACTTGCGCAAAAGATCGCTAGCGAAACAGAGGCCAGAGTGTACAAATTCCAGACAGCATACCTCACCGCGCCGCTTATCAGGGAAATCGTGAACAGCATTCTCGTGGAGCACGGATACGAAGAATACAGGCACAAGCTCACTCGATTAGGACTTCCAGTGCACGATGTAACTGAGCTCATCGTTAGGGCAGGTGATGGCATGGAATCGCTTGACTACGTTCTTAACAAGACTTGGGGCAAGGTATTCTCTGAATACGCAATACTCACAAAGATTCCCCGAGATGTCTCTGATGCGCACCTCTCAGGAGACATACACATATCAAATTTAGGCGCTTGGGCCCTCATGCCTGATACCGTCTACTTTGATCTCAACGTTCTATATACTAACCCGATCAACCTAGGGAGCAAAATAAACAATGTTCCTAGACTTGGTGCAATCAAGACCTTTGACTCTGCTCTTGAGACTCTCGAAATACTTGCTGATGCTCTATCAAGGGAAGTCTCTCACGAACTCTGTCTAGACAGTCTCGTTCAATATCTATGCAAGCTATATTCCCCGAGGTCTCAGGAGGAACAGGTGAAGATTTTCTCAAGACTCTTCATTACTCTGTCGTCGGCCTTGAGTGGTGCACCTACACGCTCAATCTCCTTTCGCATTGGAGAGCCATCAAAAGATGAAGATGTTTCCGCTCAGATTGAATTGAGAGATTCTTTACTCAATGCGTACGCGAAATACGTTGCCTCAGTCCCCTTTCCACGGATCAATCTGGTGGTCGACCTTGGCAAGTACATGGACAGACGTGTTGTTGAGGGAATTTCTCAGACCATCAACGCAGGCGGGGACATTGCAGTCGAGTCAGAGGGCAAGTTTACCTTTTCCGGCTATAGAATAGATTCAATCTCAGGAAATCCCAAATCATCTGTGGATGGATTAGCTATATTACACAATCTTACTATAAATCTTCCAAGACTTGCTTACGAATCAAACAAAGATGAAACCTACTTCCGCGCGAAACTCGCGATCATGCTCCAGACGGCAGTGAACTCACTCGTGAGCAGGAAGGAACTCGTGAGGGATTCCCTTAAGCGTGGACTACTGCCAGCAATATCGCAGTTGCCTGTCGTGAGCGCAATCGAGGATCTACCACTTGTGGTGAATCTTCTCGGATTGAACGAAGCGGTATCGAGTTTGATAACAGAAAAAGAGACCGTGCTTCGACAGGAAATCTCCCTGAAGACGATTGAAACAGCCTCGAAAGTCGCAGCAGAAAAGGCCGCAAAACTTAATCAGCGGGCCTTTGTCTCTGTTGTGGATGGAGAAGGTTTCCAGAGACTTGCCGACATCGATTCTGAGCGTTACGGGAGGTCTCAGGAGCTTCGGACAAAAGGGTATCGCGCAGGGGTTTCCATACTTGCGAACCAGTATGACAATCAGGAACTTATAGACAATGCTGCCGCCCTGTGCAGAGCATCCAATGGAGGTTGCCTTGTGATCTTTGATTTTCCGAAAACCGATATAGATGGTGTGCTGAACCTTCCAAACCTTGTCGCTAGCGCATCAGGGCGAATCCCATTCGCGCGATTTTCTCTGAAGCCAGACGTGTGCAAGAAGTGTGGAATGAAGGTTTTTAATGGTGGAAGATGCAATAATTGCAAGTCAACCGTCCTCGTTACGCAAGCAATGTTGAACTAAGAAAGTGCGTCATGCGCGGCATTCTCTCTTTTTCAGGCGATCCTCCATCAAAAAATTGTGCGATGCCGAACATAGAAAGAGCTCTTGTGAAAAAATTTCGCGCATAAGCTTTCGAGCCATGTTCAGTCAAATGTCAAAACAAGTTCACAAATTTTCTCCGCATTTTTCTGATCGACAAAGCTGTACGTTGTTAATTGCTTAATATTAAATACAGAACCATAAATTAAGAACAGCGCGTTATGGACGTAGCAGACAATCAATACTACATTGTAAGAATTTCGTTGTACAATTTAGAAAAAGGTACTTCTGAACTTGGTGTGAATTGCTCTGTTCGTAATCTTCGGCAAAAATAGCACGGTTTAAGCTGTGAATTGAAATGGAAACGAATTCGATAGATGACAAAATCGCGGAAGTTGAGGACGTCCAAGTCGCTGAGGAACTCGAAAATGTTCCAACTCCTATTGAACTGCCAAAGGAGACCCTGGATTATTTCAACAATGACGAACTCAGAGCTAGGGTCTTCTACGAAAAATATGCCCTCAAGGACCCAAGTGGTGTAGTAGTCGAACGAACCCCCGTGGACATGTGGGGACGCGTCGCCCGCGAGCTCGCATCAGTCGAAGAAACCGAAGAGAAAAGACGGGAATGGGAGAAGAAGTTCTACTGGCTTTTAGAGAATTTTAGGTTCGTGCCCGGAGGTAGAATAATGTTTGGAGCCGGACAACCCAGGCGTTCCACACTCCTCAACTGCTATTATCTTCCCGTCAAGAGTGATTCTTTAGAAAGCATTTTTGAGTTTTGCAAAGAAGCGGGACGCACATACTCGTACGGTGGAGGCGTCGGGACTGATATCTCCATCCTTAGACCACGAGGCGCGCCAGTTAACAATTCCGCAGTGGTTTCAACAGGATCAGTTTCATTCATGGAGCTTTTCTCGGTTACGACCGGAACCATAGGTCAGGCGGGAAGACGTGGTGCCCTGATGATCACGATTCATGTGGACCACCCGGACGTCATCGATTTCATCAATGT
>DAIDAB010000061.1 GCA_027310845.1 bacterium
CATTATTGCCAGGTAGACACTCACAGCAAGGGCAATGAGAGCTTCATTTGTGCATATATTCGATGTCGCCTGTTCTCGCCTAATGTGTTGCTCCCGTGTCTGAAGAACCATTGCGAACCCATTCCTAGACGGATTATCCTTTTCGACAGTCATTCCAATCAGGCGACCTGGCATTTGTCGGAGCAGTACCGGATCCCTCTTAGTTGCGAATAATCCAATCAGCGGTCCACCGAGATTGGGATAGACTCCTAATGGTTGACCATCACCAACGACTATGTCTGCCCCGTACTCGCCAGGGGGTTTTAACAAACCCAAAGTGGACGGATCTACACCGAAAATTACGAGCGCGCCTTTTGCATGGCATGCATCGCTGATTTCCCGAACATCTCCTTCAATCAATCCAAAGAAATTCGGATTCTCGACATACACCGCTGCCACCTCTTCGGTCAAATTGCTCTTGAGAGTCTGCAAGTCAGTAAGCCCAGATTTGTCCTCAAATGGGATTGATTTCACTTCAATTCCGGCAGGTATACAGTAAGTTTTCAGGACGCTTGTTCTTTCAGGAGATGCGTTCTTGGCCACGAGCACTTTTTTGCGCTTTGTCGCACGAGCTGCCATCCTTCCTGCCTCGCCGAGAGCAGTTCCCCAATCGTACATTGAGCTATTTGCAACTTCCATCCCTGTCAGCTCGCATATTTGGCTCTGGTATTCGAATAGGCTCTGGAGCATTCCTTGGCTTATCTCTGGCTGGTACGGGGTGTAGGAAGTATAGAACTCCCCGCGCGAAAGTATCTCGTCAACCACTGAAGGAACGTGGTGAACCCAACACCCTCCTCCGAGAAAGTTCAGAAATTCCGGATAGGATTTATTTCTTGATAGTTTCCCATCAAGCAACTTCTCAAGCTCTATTTCACTGAATGTCGTAGGGATGTTGAGCGGATCTTTCAGTATGAGCTCGGACGGCACATCGGAATAAAGATCATCAACACTCTTCAGCCCTAGCTTGTTCAACATTGATTGAGTAATGCGCTCGTCGGAATTGGGAAGAAATTTGTGAGATGCCATGCGATCTGAAGAGACACCGTGCAAAACTCTGATTCAAAGTGATTAAAGCATTTAGCCTCACACACCATGAATGAAAGAACAGGATGGAAACTCAAATCGATGTTTTTGTTGCACATTGAAACCTTGACATTTCTAAAAAAATCGTTCTCGCGAAATAGAAAGTCTTTAAAACGGTTTGAGCTTTCGCAGGGCTTTGTCGGAGTCGCTAAAATCAGGATGACTCGCTTACGTGCAGGGTTCCTCCTAGTCCTGATGCTTGTCATCCTGGCGCCAAGCATTTTTTTGCCGAGTTCGCTTGTATCGCACGCGGCTTCATCGGTGCACAGTGGATACGAGCTAGTCAATTCAGAGCAGTTCACATCGTATGGCCAATTCATCGTGAACGATACTCTACTCACAAATGCGAGCACCACCCAATCTCTGAGCCAAGTGACATTCGGCTTCCCTCTCAATTACAGTGGAAATATCTATTCAGAATCGGCTGGGTACTACATTGGAAGTACCCATTATAGTGCTACGGTATCATATAGCATCTTGAACAAAACTTTGCTGGTGTCACTTGCCCTTTCTCCAGCGATTCCTGCAGGGACAAGCGCAAACGTGAGCTTGGGTTTCTATGTCCTGAACACGTACACTGCGCAGACTACCACCAATTATCTTGTACCAATGCTTTTTTATCCCTCGGTAAGCGTTCCACTCGACAATTTGTCCTCGACTCTGCGATTCCCATCGCAGACGACGGCGCCAGTTGTAAACTCCATCAATCCGTATGGGTTCACGACCATTTTTGGAACCTCAGTGCTGACTTGGAGTTATACTAGCAACAACGTAACTGCAACCTCTCCTCATTGGGCGGCGGTCACTTTGAATTCGACGTCAACGGATTCAGGTTACATCGATTTCCAGAGCATACAACGTTTGATCACTATGGACGCTGAGGGAAACGTCATCGTACAAGATACAATCACCGTAAAGAACTTGGGATTGAATACACTCACCAATCTCCAGGTCAACTTTCTGACAAATGCGACTACCGTCACGGTTGAACCTACAAAGGAGCCCCCTCTCAGTAACGTTCAGACAATGACTCTTGTGGGCGGAGAAATGGATCTATCCGGAATAAATCGCGTTGTAGAGCCTAATAGTGCTGTCTCAGTGATCGTGCAATACAACTTAGGCGCTCAGTACTGGAACTATTCGAACGGTGTCTATGACGTGAAGATTCCTACAACCGTCCCAGTAAACGCTCTGGTTGACCAATTTTCCATCAACTACAACATTCCCTCAGATTACATTGCCCTGAGCACGCCTCCGAACCTCTCTCTCACGAATACAGTGGGAAATCAAGGATACTCAATTTTGAGTTATCGCATGGGAGTTGGCTCTGCGATTGGGTATGCTATGCCTGCCGGAGGTTTAGTGTTTATCGGGGTTTTCTTGGCCGTCTTGGTGCTAAGGTCTAATGAGGATGGACAAGAAGACTTTGAAAGCACATTAGATTCCATGGTCAAGTCGATAGAAGAAAAAGTCTCAGGAACAAATGACATTCTTTCCGAGCTGAAAAACAAGGGCGAAGCTGCGGCGCGGAATGATCTACTGAGTACAAGATCCAGGATTGAAGAGCTTAGGTCAAAAACCGCGGGCAGATTCAATTCGCTCAGGAGCCAATTAGGAGCTGCTTCAGTGGAGGAACAAGAGACCATGAACACAGTCCTTTCCAACGACAGAGAATTTGATAGAGCTGTGAAGGATCTGTTAAACAACTACGATCAGCTTCTTTCTAAGAAGATGAAAGTTGACACCTTCGCGAGAGTGCAGCAGAACAATGAAAGACGCATACAACATCTCGCAAACGCTTTGCTTGACAGTCTGCACGATCTGGGCCGTGAGTACGAGCAGTAGCCGCGGCTAGCTCGATAGACAAACCTTCATAGTGGGTCTAGGATGTAGGCACAAGAGTCTGCCAAAGAAAGAAACACTCAAGAATACTTATCCCACATGCTAGATCTGGATAAGCTCGTAGGAACAGGGAGTTTATGAGTTCAGACAAAGAAGTATTGCGCGAGAAATTCTCCTCCGACCCTGATAGATATTACAAAGTAACACTGTTTGAGGAGCATGGATATGTAAGAAAGAAATGCGCTGTTTGCGGCAGACACTACTGGACACTCGATCAGAACAGCACCCACTGCCCTGAACAACCATGTGGGGAATACACCTTCTTAGGCGACCCACCGACCACTAAACGCTTTGATTATTTAAACGCCTGGAAGCGAGTGTCGGAATTCTTCGTCAAGAATGGCCACAAGGAGGTGGCAAGATACCCGGTGGTGTGCAGATGGCGGCCAGATCTCTACTTTACCGTGGCGTCAATTGTGGACTTTCAGAGGATTGAGTCTGGAAAAGTTGTCTTCGAGTTCCCGGATAACCCTCTCATAGTTCCGCAGATGTGTTTGCGCTTTCTCGACATTGGAAATGTGGGAGTCACGGGAAGACACTACACTTCTTTTTGCATGATAGGACAGCAAGCTCTCGCGAATCCGCGAGGGTACTGGAAAGATCGTTGCATCGATTTGGACTTTAAACTCTTGACTGAGGAATTCGGGATTCCAAAAGAGGAAATCGTGTTCAAGGAAGATGTGTGGCTCGGGCCTGGAGCATTTGGAAACAGCTTAGAGTTTCACGTTCGAGGACTTGAACTTGGAAACGCTGTGTTCACAGGGTTTGAAGGCACTCCTACGAACTATAAGGAGTACGAAGAGAAAGTGGTGGACATGGGGGCGGGACTGGAAAGATTCGTGTGGGTTTCTCAGGGAACAGCAACCAGCTACGACGCTGTTTTTGGCAAGGCGGTTGATAATTTGAAAGAAAGGCTAGGAATCAATATCACGGAATCCGAAGAGCATTTAATTCTTCAGTATTTCAGACTCGCAGGAGCGCTCGATGTCGATCAATTCAAGGTAAGTGAGACGATTCCTACAGAGTTTCTCGTGAGGATCGGCGCTTCGACTGAGGAATTCAGAAAGAAGTTGCTCGCACTCCGGGCATTATACTCCATCCTAGATCATACGCGAACTCTTGTCTTTGCGATTTCAGACGGTGCTCTCCCAAGCAATGTCGGTGGGGGTTACAATCTCAGAGTGATACTGAGGAGGGCACTTGATTTTGCGAATTCATTCGGCCAGGGGATTCAGCTTGGCGAACTCGCAGAATGGCATGTTATCCAACTTCGAGAGATGTTTCCTGAACTAAGTGAGCATCTGGAAGACGTTAGAACTATCTTCGAAGTAGAACAAAAGAAGTACGAAGTCACGAAAGAACGGGCAAAAAAGATAGTCGAATCGCTTGTAACGAAGAAAGGCAAAGTGGGCACTGAGCAACTTGTCAAACTTTACGACAGCGAAGGGATAACTCCAGAAGCTCTCCAAAAAGCAGGACTCAAGATAGATCTTGCTGCTGATTTCTATACAAGTGTGACCGAGCGCCATATGGCACAGCGGCATATTGAGTCAGGCAAGGAAACTTACGAAGTTGACGACCTTCCACCCACGAGACTCTTGTTCTATGAGAACCGCGACCAATTCGAATTCGAGGCGACTGTTCTGCGGATCATCGGCAATCGCTATCTGGTAATTGATATGACCGCATTCTATGCAAGATCCGGGGGTCAAGAGCCAGATCATGGCACAATTGATGGATGCAGGGTGGTTGACGTTGTAAAATCAAACGGAGTTGTGTTGCATGAAATCGCAGACCTTGATTCGCGCATAATCAAAGGCCAGACAATACGGGGAGTTGTTGATTCGAAACGAAGATTTCTGATAATGAGACACCACACAGCAACTCATGTCGTTAATGGCGCTGCGAGGAATGTTCTGGGGTCTTGGGTCTGGCAACATTCGGCTTTCAAGGACGAAGATATGGGAAGGCTGGACGTGACTCATTTTGCTCATCTTACAAGAGACCAAGTGCTTGAGATCGAAAGACTTTCCAACGAAGTGGTTAGGCGGAATCTACCAGTAAAGATAAGTTGGATTCCAAGAAACGAAGCGGAACAAAGATATGGGTTCCGACTATATCAGGGAGGCGTAGTGCCTAACAAGGAACTCCGGATTGTTAACATCGAAGGGTGGGACGTAGAAGCCTGTGGGGGTACGCATTGTTCATCTACCGGAGACATTGGTTTAATCAAGATTACAAAATCAGAGAGGATCCAGGATGGCGTCGAAAGACTTGAATTCGTCGCTGGCGAAGCGGCGATCAATTACGTTGAAAAACAGGAAACTATCCTTATGGATGCCGCTACCAGACTTGAAACTCCTCCAGAGAAACTTATAGCATCAGTAATCAATCTCAAATCAAACGAAGCTGATGCGCAGAGAACCTCGAAACTTCTGGCGAGGAGGCTCGCATCAATGATGGCAGAAGAAGTGCCAAAGCTTACCAAAGCCCTTCCAGGAGATTTGAGACTCTACGTTACGACTCCTGCACGAGGTGAAGGACTTGATTCTGAGTTCCATCTCACAGTTGGCGAAGACCTCTGCTCTCGCGAACCAGAGCTAATCTACGTCGCAATATTCAACGAAAAAGAGAGAACACAAATAATGGTGTTCGCAGGAACCAATGCCCAGCGAAAAGGCGCGAAAGCAGGCGACCTAGTCAAAGAGATAGCAAGGGCTCTTGGTGGTTCAGGAGGCGGAGATGCGAAATTTGCTCAAGGCGGCGTCCAAGGCATTGTAACAAAAATCCCGGACGTGGAGTCTATAATCACAACCGCCCTAGAATCAATTGATTCACGAGCGAAGGACGCGCATTAGTTAGGCAGAGCGAGCGTCTTGGACAAACATGTGGAAGAAAAGTGGCAAAATGCATGGGAGAAAGAACGTATTTTCGAAGCTGATCCAGATCCTTTAAGAAAGAAAATCTTCGCGACTGTTCCCTTTCCTTACATGAACGGACCACTTCACATAGGGCATGGATTCACATCATGCAGGGTGGATGTCTATGCGAGGTTCAAGAGGATGCAGGGGTTTGCGACTCTTTTTCCTTGGGCTTGGCATTGGACAGGTCAACCGATCGTGGCAGCTGCCGAAAGACTGTCACACGGAGATCCTGCTATGATGAGGGAGTTTGTAGAAATAGACAAGATACCTGATGAGCAGATACCGAAATTTTATGATCCTGAGTACATGGCGAGATACTACAGCGAATCTGGCCGTGCAGCACTGAAAAGGATGGGACTCTCCATCGACTGGCGCAGGGAATTCCACACAACTGATCTTGAACCAACATTCAACAAATTCGTGCTCTGGCAGCTCAATAAACTCAAAGAAAGAGGATACATTACACAAGGGACTCATCCCGTGGTGTGGTGCCCGCATGACGAAAGCCCCACCGGAGATCACGATCGTCTTGAGGGAGAAGGTGTTACTTGGGAAGAATTCACTTTGATCTTATTTTCCTTCTCGGGGAACTCGACGCTTGCAGAAGTGAGGCTCCCCGCGGCGACTTTCCGACCAGAGACAATTTTCGGAGTGACCAACCTCTGGCTCAACCCTGGCGCAATGTATGTTGAAGCGACAATCAATGGCAAAGAGAGATGGATCGTAAGCGAAAAGGCTGCAGTAAAGCTTGGCGATCAACTAAAGAAAGTAGAAGTTGCACGAACAATGATGGGGAGTGATCTGATAGGAAAAAAGGTGACTCATCCTCTAGACCCTTCGCGCACCTTGGTGATCTTACCCGCGGGGTTTGTTGATCCAGCGAATGGCACTGGCGTAGTCTACAGCGTCCCAGCGCATGCTCCGATGGATTATGTCGCCCTACGAGATCTACAGCAAGACACAATGGTGCAAGAGCAGTTCAGTCTTTCATTAGATGAGATCGGACAAATCAAGCCGATCTCGCTCATCTCGATTCCGGGAATGGGAGAATTCCCAGCACTTGAAATCGTAGAAAAAATGAACATCAAGGATCAGAAAGATCCCAGAATAGATCAAGCAACAAACGAGATTTACAAGAAGGAGTTTCACCAAGGTGTTCTCAACAAAAACACGGGCCGGTTTCAAGGAAGGAAAGTGCAAGAGGTAAAGCCACTGATCATTCAGGAACTAAAGGAGAAATCACTTGCCGATTCCTTCTACGATCTGCCGGAGAAAGTGGTCTGCCGGTGCACTACGCAATGCACTGTCAAGATTCTGGAAGACCAGTGGTTCTTAAAGTACTCCGATCCCGAATGGAAGAGACTAGCGCATGAGTGTATTGACAGGGCTGCCATTTATCCGGACTCTGCGCGTCAATGGTTCCACGATGTAATCGATTGGATTAAGGACTGGCCATGTGCGAGAAAAGTTGGTCTGGGGACTCCTCTACCGTGGTCTCCGGGTTGGATAGTGGAAACACTGAGCGACTCCACGATCTATATGTCATTCTATACCATCAACGCCGCGATAAGAAAATACTCCATCGGCCCAGGCCTACTCAGTGACGAATTCTTTGATTATGTTCTTCTTGGTGAAGGCAATGCCAAAGGAGTCTCTCGAAGTACAGGCATTCCGACAGAGCTAATCCAAGAAATGAGAGAGGAGTTTCTGTACTGGTATCCTGTCAACCTGCGCAACTCTGCCAAGGAACTTATTCCCAATCACTTGACTTTCTTTGTGTTCCAGCATGTAGCCTTTTTCCCCAAAGAGAAATGGCCATCTGGAATTTCTGCCAATGGCATGATGATGAATGAGGGCATTAAGATGAGCAAGAGCAAAGGCAACGTGATTACACTTTCCCATGCTCTTGAAGAGTTCGGGGCAGACACACTTAGGGCGGCACTTGTAAGTGGTGCTGAAGGAATGGATGATATTGACTGGAGAGAAAAGAATGTAAGAGACATCCAGTCCAAGATCAATAGCATTCCGAGTTTCGTTTCAGCGCTGATGAAAAACTCAAATGAGTCAGATGTATATCAGGAGCCAGAGCTTCTGTTCGAGAGCCGGATACAAAGGCACATTTCCAAAGTTATCGAGTTCTTAGACCAAATGAAGACAAAGTCTGCATTCCAAGATGCCTTCTATGGTTACTGGGGTGACATGCGGTATTACCTGAAGAGAACGGGCAGTCCTTCAAAGCAGCTCGTGACTTATGCATTAGACACATGGATGCGATTACTGGCTCCTTTCATTCCTTACACTAGTGAGGAAATCAATTCCATGCTTGGCAACACTGCCCTTATTTCGGGATCAAGCTACCCCGTGGCAGATGGTTTAAGATTACATGCAGATGCAGAATTTGCAGAGCTTGCCCTTCAGAGGCTGATTTCTGATGTGCAGAACATAATGAAGTTACTGCCTGCGAAAGCTTCCAGAATTCACCTTTATCTCGCTCCAAAATGGAGTTACGCCTTATTGAGCCTTACGATAGGAGCGCGGGGTAGAGGAACTAATGTAGGAGAAATACTTCAAACATTCTTTGCTTCAAATCCTGATGTTCCTAAGAAAGACGCGGCAAACATGCTACCAAGAATTACAAGGACCATAAACGAACTTGGCGATGATTTTGTCAGGGTGTACTTAGATATTGCGAGTCGTTTTGAAGAAGAGGAAACCTATCGCAAGTCACTTGATTATATCAAGCAGGAACTAGGCGCAGAAGTCGTACTCCATCGTAGTGAGTATCAGGACAAATTTGACCCGAAGCAGAAGGCGAAATTTGCGCTTCCGCTCAAGCCTGCACTCTACCTTGAGTAAAGCGAGTCAGTTCTCGTCTTCATGTAGAGATATTGTTGAGCGTATCCTGCATATTTTCCAAAATGCAAACGCATTGTTCCAGAAAGCAGCGCGTAGGTTCTTGGCGTAAGAGATTTCTTCAATACTGTCTTCTCTATTCGAAGCATGCTCGCATAGTGTTCGCGTATGCACCTCGACATCCAGACATCGATAGGGAAAGCATTCGTCTTGTGAAGAGAAAAGAGGAGTGCACAGTCAGCCACCTTCGGGCCAACTCCGAAAGTACGCCCAGAAAGTTTGCTGACGATTGCCTGCCGAGCATCTTCGTAGGAGAGATTCCTAAGAGACTCTAGGTTGAGCTCTCCTGACTGGATCTTCATCGCTATGTACTTGATGTATTTCCATCGGAATCCGACTTTGCAGGAGAGAAGGTCCGATTGCTTCGCGTTGGCGAGCGCCTCTGGAGAAGGAAATGTGTGATAAATGCCGATATCCGAACTTATCGGATCACCGAATCGATCACAAAGGTTTTCGATTGCAAGTTTTATTGCAGGGATGTTCTTGTTTATTGAGCAAACAAAAGATACAAGGCATTCCCATGGATCCTGGGTGAGAATGCGAAGTCCGGGAAACTCCCGAATGGCTCCTGAGAGGAATTCGTCTTTTGGGAGACGCTCCAATATGGAATCGAGATCATCTTCTGGAGTGAAGTAGTCAAGTACTTTATCACTATGGTGTTGCGCATGCACTTCTTGAGAATGTATTCTGACACGATCTCTAGTGACACTGATCACTGATCTACCAATTGCGCCAACCCAGATGCTTTTTTGCGAGTCAACAGGTCGCCAGCGAAAAGCCTGGCCGCAATCAAAAGTGTAGGATGGATTGAACTTCAGCGCAGATACATCTAGATCCATGGAAAACGGCGTTCTCACTAACAGCGAATGTGATTTAAGACGAACTATCTAGCATTGAAGTAATCACTGATTAACAGAAGCCGCTAATCCGGGAAGATTCCATACAAAATTTTCTTCCTGATTACTCGTGGCAATAAGTATGATGATGAGCATCCCTGTAGAATCCGTATCTTGGAGATTCCTGATAATGGATCTTGGAACGTCGACCGCTGCCGCAGAGCACCTTATAGCTCCTGTTCTTATGCTGGCAAAGTAAGATTTCCGGAGCACCAACTCACGCTCGTCCGACAGTTTTAGACTATTGCTTCACATTCCTTGGAATTCATACTTCTCTTCTTTCACTCTCAACTCAAACCGCAAATGGCCTCCAGT
>DAIDAB010000062.1 GCA_027310845.1 bacterium
CACCGATGTAACGAGCACTTTGACATTGCTTGCGCAACCAAACAACCAATTTCACGTACTTGCGTATCTTGCCTCTTTGATGCCGACGTTTCCGTTCGAATTGTGGTGGACGACAGCATCGTACTACAACAGCCACTGCACTTCGTCGACTCCAAGCCAAAATCAATGCATGGCCCTTCTCGAAGCTAATATGGCTGGATATCGATGGGCCCAAACTAAATCTAACTATTTAGGCTACGCGCCTTCAGTCGTAGGAAGTTCCATAAATTCCACCTTGTTATCTGGCTCCTACGATATTCTAAGTAAGGTTGGCATTTGGAATCCAAATCTTCCTTGGAACACCACAATAGCAACTACCGTGGCCAATGTCTCCGCATCATATCATCTTGTGGCAGGTTATGCAAATCCAAACACGTGGGCTAACTACACCATTTACCAAATGGCACTAGCCGCCATTGGAACATATAGTTAGGTGAATCAATGATGAACAATACTTCTCTCCTAGGTATAGTACTACTTGTGGTTGGGCTGATTGTTCTCGGTACAGGCGTGGCTTTTTTTGCGCCGACGCAGAACACGGTCAATCTAGTCAGCACTTCAAGAGTGATCGCAACTGGTGACAATCAAGCGGTCGGTGTCACTCTATCTGCTGGCGGGATTGTCACAGGAACCTTCTCGCAGACCAATGGTTCCTCGGTCAACCTTTACTTTATGACAGCTGCGCAGCAACAAGTTTTCGGGAACTGCGTGCCTTGCGATTCTCCATCGATAGTAAACGCATCCAGCCAAGCAAACTACAAGTTTTCCTGGACAATTAATTCGACAGGGACTTATTACTTCGTGATGGATAATTCGTATGGAGCTTCCAATGTTGCCGTGTCATTAGCAGCTCAAAATAATTTAGGTTCAACTTCATCCACGCCATATTATGCCGTTCTCTCGATTGGAGTAGTATTGATTGTCCTAGGCGTTGCTGTGGCGGTGTTAGGAACTCGAGCGAAGAGACCACCTCCGGTGCGTAGCGGTTGATAGAGATTGATGAAGTAACCAAACGGTTCCGCAGAAATAACTCTGGAAAACAGACCGAACTTGTGGTTCTTGAGGATATTTCATTTAACGTGAAAGATGGCGAATTAGTCTCAATAATAGGGCCGAGCGGATGCGGAAAGACCACTTTTCTTAAGATAATTGCAGGTCTTGAACCCAAGACCAAAGGATCTATCAGACTGAATGGAAAAGAAATATCATCAGCAGGCAAAGATAGGGGCCTAGTATTCCAAACTTTCAATCTCTTTCCTTGGATGAATGTCCAAGAAAACGTGGAGTTTGGACTGTACGAATTGAGCCCTAAAGAAAGGTCGGAGAGATCTTCTCGCTTCATCAAACTTGTTGGATTAGAAAGTTTCGAGAAATATCACCCGCATGAATTATCTGGTGGGATGCAGCAACGTGTTGGAATAGCCAGAGCACTTGCGATTGAGCCAGAAGTATTACTTCTTGATGAACCACTGGCAAATGTAGATGCACAGACCGCAGAGAAGCTAATCGATGAGTTTCTGAAAATATTTGAAATCACGAAGAAGACGGTAATCTATGTGACACACAACATGGACGAGGCCATTTATGCATCAGACAGAATTGTTGTATTGTCAGCGCGCCCTGGCAAGGTGAAAGAGATCTACGAGGTCAATCTTCCAAAGCCTCGTTGGAACTACGAAATTCGGTCATTGCCCGAGTTTGGCGCATTAAGATACAAACTCAGGGATTCCTTGGGGTTGGCAATGAAATGACTGAAACAGAAGATCTTGAAGATCAGCAAGGAAACATCCTGAAGAATAAATGGGTCATACGAGCGATTACTTTTGCGATTATTGTGGCCGCTTGGCAAATTGCAGGCTCCAATCTAAATCCAATTTATCTTTCAACTCCTACTGCGATAGTAAATGCGTATTTTACTCTGCTTACTCAGACCGGCAGATATTCCTTAATACCTGCTACTGTGGAAACGCTAGAAGCTACTTTTCTGGGCTTTGGGCTTTCGATAGTAATAGGCCTCCCGCTTGGACTGATGATGGGAATGTTTAGATCAATCGACATCGCTATTGATCCATACATGAATGCTCTCTACGTGTCGCCGCGCGTAGCACTAATTCCCTTGATAATCATATGGTTTGGTATTGGTTTCAATGCAATAGTGGTAACCGTGTTGCTACTTGCGGTATTTCCGGTTGCAATCAATACTTACGCGGGCGTCAGAAATATAGGGAGGTCCCTATTGGAAACCTCGGAAGTTTTCGGCGTCAAAGGCATGCGTCGATTTCGCAAAGTGCTATTTCCCTCAACTATTCCCTTCTTCATGACTGGTCTGAGGCTCGGGATAGGACAAGCATTCATTGGCGTGATCGTAGCGCAGATGTTGCTGGCGCTTTCTGGACTGGGCTACCTCATCACTGCTTTCGGAGACTATTTTGACACGCCGCAATTGATGGCCCTAATTATCGAGTTGATGGTACTCGGCGTAGCCATGACCACAATGGTCCAAATCATTGAGAATAAGATCTCATACTGGAAACAGAGTGAACGAGCGTTCAAATAGATCTGTATTTTGCGTAGGTCAGCGATAGTCTTTGAAATTCGGCGTGCGACTTCCAGTATCCGGGCCTCTTGCAAATGCCAATTCAATTATTCAAACGGCGCTGGCTGCAGAGAGGCTTGGATTCGACTTTGTTACAGTTCACGACCACATAGCTAGGGGGTATGAAGAGCGCTACCACTTCGCTGTCGGAACGGTTGAGTCCGTTGATGGCTCTAAAGAAGTAACCAATTTCTACGAATCAATCAGCACGCTAAGCTTTCTCGCTGGGATGACGAAGAAAATATTCTTTGTTCCTGCCGCTCTAGTCTTGCCTGTTCGCAATGCTCCGACAATTTTGAAGCAGTTTCAAACTGTTCAAGACCTATCCGGTGGCAGGTTTGTTTTTTGCGTCGCAGTAGGAAATGCCGAGAAGGATTTTGAAGTCACTCAGACAAATTGGGACACACGTGGGGAGAACATGGATGAAGATCTAGAACTGGTGAAGAAAGTGTTCGCCTCCAACCGGGAACCAATCTCTTTCGATGGCAAGTACACAAAGTTTCATGATGCAGAGTTTTCCCCGCCCGTCTCCTTGCCAATATGGATTGCCGGGAAGGGTCCGGCTGCTTTGCGACGAACTGCACAATATGGTACAGGTTGGATGCCTTCGGGAGTCACACCAGAAGTAATGGGCGAAACGCGCAAGAAGCTTGCCAACAAACTTGAAAAGTACAAACGATCTATTTCCGAACTCGAAATTTGCATTGAAATATTTGTTGGAATAGCGAAGAGCTCTGAAGAAGCCCAGCAATTATACGGTCCTACATTCAAGAAATTCGCCAACTTGCCAGATATCGTTCGTATTGGAGCCTACAACAAGGTCCCAATCGGAGATCCTGAAGAGATTTCGGAATGGGTAACAAGATATGAAAATGCTGGTGCTACCAGCTTCGAAGCAAAGTTCTATGCCAAGGATCTGGCGAATCTCTTGGAATCTATGGAACTGTTCGCCGATAAAGTAATGCCCCGCCACAAATAAGTCGATAGACTATCTGATTTGTTGTCCGTTATGGTACAGATTAGTCTGCATCTTTACTCCTGCTTGAGCTAGGGTATTGTGAGCATAGCAGAATCTTTCGGCTTCTTCTGAAAGGGCAGTAATCTCAGAGTTGCTGGACTTGCTCTGTATGTGAATGTCGTATATCATTTCGGTGAATGCTCCGCGAATTCTTCTGTCGAAATGCGCCCTTGCACTAACTCTAAAATCATCAAGTCTTACTCCGTCTGTGATTGACAATCGTACATATTGCATCATTAAGCAGGACGCACTTCCTGCCAGGAACAGTGCTAATGGATTGAGTCCTCCATCTGTTCCTCCTCTGTCAGATGGCTCGTCGACAATAAATGAATGCGATCCCTTTTTGCCCAAAAAGCGTAGCTTGTCGTCATATTCCAGATCTACTCGTTCTGCCCCGAAAAGAAACTCAGTGTCCTTTCCTTCTCGCCTTTTCTTGACGCCTTTCGAAACAATTTCCACGAGAGTTGGGTCTAATTTTTCTTCATTTCGTGGTTGCAAATTACGCGTTGACCTACGGAACAAATATTTAAGAGATCATCTGGAAATTCCAGATTGTTAATACGTTATCCACGCACATGCAAAACGTAACATAGTGAAGTAGTTCTCATATTCTTTTCCCACTTTATCAGCTAACGCTGATCAATTCCCGATGCTCTAATACAAAAATCATTTCGGAACACAGACAACACGCGATTTATCAAGATGTGGACGACTGTTTGCCAGCATTTCTGATAGATTTGTGAATCAGTTCCGGCGTCACGTGCGAACTCGAAATCTTCACGCCAAAGTCGCGCAATGCATCTTCAATAGCATTAATGATTGCCGGTTGAGGACCAAGAGCTCCGCTTTCTCCAACACCCTTGGCGCCGAGAGGCAATAACGGATTTGGAGTCTCCATCAGATGAACTTCCAAGTTCGGGACATCAAGAGCGGTAGGTGCAAGATAGTCTGTGAATGACGAAGTTAGTAGTTGGCCCTCTGCATCATAAACGAAACATTCAAACATTGACGCAGCCATTCCGTTAAAGACGCCTCCATGGACTTGTCCCTCAACTATCATTTTGTTGAGAGATTTTCCAGAGTCATCCACCGTTGCGTAATGAAGAATTTTGACACCACCTGTTTCAATATCAACTTCGACTATTGCAGCGTGAGCTTGGTACGCATAAGTCGAAGCCAAGTTAGTCAATGATTCAGTATTGTTCCTTCCGAACGGATAAGTGTAGGTGACTATGCTGTCCAACGATCGTTCCTGAATTGGGATTTGGTCAGGCCTGCCAGAATACACTATTGATGCAAGCTCACTGAGTGATATGCTATTTTTCTGATTCTTGACGTCCGTGATCCTTCCATTACTAAGCTCCAAACTGGTTTCCGAAGTCTTTAGAATGCTCGAAGCGACTCTGAATAACTTGGATTTGATCTGCTTGGATGCGAGTGCAACTGCGCTGGCTCCTATCGGAGCGAAACGGCTTGAGTACGTACCTGATGTTGGCGTTCCTATGTTTCTCGCAGAATCGAAACCAGTGAAGACTGTTATGTTTTCCGTGTTTATACCTAGAATATCAGAAACGATTGCGCTAGCCACGGTTTCATGACCTTGACCTTGTGGCACCGAAGCAAGGGCCACAGTGACATTGCCCATCCAGTCCATATGAAGAGAAGCTGTTTCACTCGTTCCCCATTTCTTCGATTCCGAATGGAAGAAATTATCTTGCGCCATGCTCGAAGCTGCCGGATCTATGGTGAGCGCAAAACCGATTCCAACGTAACGACCCTCTTGCTTGAGCTTTCCCTGCAAGCTGTGAAATTCATCGTATTTCATTACGTTTGAGGCCTTCCTTAGAGCCTCAGGATAATTTCCACTATCATACAAACAACCATTGACTGATAAGTATGGAAACTCTGTTGGTTGAATGAAATTTCTCAGTCGAATTTGTAGAGGGTCCAACTTCAACTCATTGGATACTCTTTCGATTATTCGCTCCAGCAAAAATGCATGGTGATTCTTGCCGTTCCCTCTGCTCGGACCAGCAGGACACTTGTTAGTGATCACAAGATTCATGTCGTATTCGAAAGTTCGGAAGCGATACGGGCCAGAAAATGCCCGAAGGCAGGAGACGAGAGCAGTTTGGCCAGGTCGTCTGAGAAAAGCGCCGACATCTTCGAATGCTCTGACCTTCAATCCCATTATTTTGCCCTTCGAGTCGACCGCGACTTCGGTCTCGTATTGTCTTTTTGTTCCATGCGATGATGCTTGCATGTGTTCTGTGCGAGTCTCAACCCACTTTACCGGAACACCAGCGCGCATTGACAACACACTGAGGAGTACATCGTACACGGGGAGCATTGACTTTATTCCGAAACCGCCACCAATGTCTCGCTCAACAAATCTTATCTTGTTTGATGGTATCGTTAACGCAGAAGAGACGCTCGTTGCTGCATACAGTGGGAACTGACAGTTGTCGTAGATTACCAACATTCCAGTCGATCTGTTGTAATCCGCAACGATTGCAAAAGTTTCTAGAGGCATTGCAGAATAACTCTCGAAAGTGAATGCGTCCCTAAACACGTGCGTTGCATTTGCAAACACCTGCTCAACATCTCCGTAGCTTAGGACTTTGTGGAAGACTCTGCTCTCCTGCAAACTGAGGTGAGCCGACTTCTTTTCTTTCACGGCAGAACGGGCATCAACTATCACATCAAGAGGTTCATATTCAACCTCGATTAATGCTAGCGCATCCTCACTGACATAGCGATCTCTAGCGACTACAGCTGCCAAAGGTTGACCTACATACACTACCTCCCCAACAGCAAGGCAGTAATCTTGAATCGGCAGGTTGATAGCTTGTGGAAACGGTTTTGTCGTTTCTTTTACATCCTCACCTGTGACTACGTCAATAACTCCTGGCAATTCCAAAGCTTTCGAAATATCTATTCTTCGAATTGTTGCGTGGGCGTAGGGACTCCGCAAAATAGATGCGTGAGCTAGCCGTTTGAAATCCGCGTCGTCTACGTAGCTGCCAGAGCCTGTGATCAGCCTAGCGTCTTCCTTCCGCTTTAGACTTTCACCTATTGAGACCTGTCGAGCTTGATCTAGTACTTGCATTGCTTGGCTCATTCGCTTTGATTTATTTCAAACACTAATCGTCTCACTACGGCGCATGCTATTACTCATTTGGTTGTAATATTTTTCGAGGAGTTCAGGTCCTCTGTCCGAATTCAGAAGATGTTGTGTGAGCATAGGGTATGAATATTCTCCCAGCACCATGTCGTTTACCGCATTATGAACAGAATAATCACCAATTATGGGAGCTTTCAACTCACGTTCTTTCCTGATTCTACCAATGTCCAAAGTTTCTACTAGCAAACTCGGTCCTTCCTGACCCGTAGCCAATACTGGGTTCAAGTGCCTAATCGGTGAAACGATACATGATGTGTAGCGCGGTATCTGTGGAAATCTGAAACCTATCGGCGATTGACCAATCATGACGTAGTAGGATTGTGTTTCTATTGCCCGGGTGACAGGAATGGCAAATAGCATTTCTCGGGGTAGATGTACGCCATTTGGCACAACCAGAACTTCAGCTCCTTTAAGAGCTAGAAGACGCGTGATCTCTGGGACGTACTGACCTTCAGAACAGATAGGCGTGGCTATCTTGCACAGGCCCAGGTCAAAGACTTCCCAATCATTGCCAGGCGTTACATAAATTGCCTCGCGATCCCACAAGATCGACTTTCTATGTTTACCGACCAGATTCCCTTTGTCATCAAAGACCGCGACGCTGTGGTATATTGAATCACCCTGCCTTTCTGGACCGCTCCCAGCTATGATGTAGATTCCATGTTCTCTTGCCTTATCTGCAACAAGAGACCATGCCATTCCATCAGGTATGGGCTGGGCGAAATCAAGCAAAATCTGGCGATGCATCTGTTCGGATCTAATTTCTCCATTCTGGACCTTGTTGCGAAGTTTCGCTATCTTTTCTTCCAGACTTGGAGATCTGATTCCATCGCTATGACCAACGAACCAGTAATAGCTCAAACAAACTATTTCCGATCCCCTTGAAACAGCGTCATCAACCATATCGAGAGCTCTTCGAATGTTACCTTCAATATCACCGTACAAAGTCTCATGCTGAACTACCCCGAAGGTCACTTCGTTCTGCATTTGTTAGCAACATGTTGGTCGTCGTCTATTTAAGTCTCGGATCGTTGAATCTCTCGTTTCCAGATTCAGGAAGGAATGTGGATTACATTCATCATTGTTTGACGTTCACAGAATCAGGATCGCCGGGAATATACATTTCAAGCAACAGCAGATTGCCATCGCCGCCGTTAGCTATCGAATGAGGTTCTTCTTTGTCGAATTGGAATAATGTGTGTTTTGATACATCGACAATCTTATCGTTTACCTGCAATCTTGCTGTCCCTTCCAACACGAAATAAATCGAATCCGATTTAGTGTGGAGATGATATTTCCCAGGAACAGTATTTGGTTTGATCAAGTTTATGTTCAAATCCATTCCAAAGCCATCTCGCGCTTGCGATACAAGCTTGTATTTGGTACCACGATCGTATATTGGCATGGTGTCTGCATGTTCCAATGTGATTATTCTCATGATTGCGGTAACCGAATTTTAGTTATAGATAAATTCGTCCCAATCTGTCCCAGATGAGTGTCAATTTGGAAGTCAGATTGTGACATTTCTTCGAATACGCTCCTGACTTCCCTCAACGTCATTCAAAAACGAAAGATTTCTTTCCATCTGAGACTTGAAATCCCGATTCGGAAAGTGGCGCGAAAAGATAAGTGCAAGAGGACACCAGAATCTCTTGCACATTGAATTGAATAAACTAATCTTGGGCGCAGTGATCGCTGTAGTGATTATTGCTTCCGTCGGACTCTTGGCTAGTTTTTACTACCCAGGATTCCACGGTTCGCAAGTCTCGTCCACCAGTTCGCCAACATACAGCACGACTTGCGAAGTCTTGGCAGAGGGAAGCCTCTTTGTGACTGTGCTGAATGGCACAAGTGGGAAACCCATTAACAATGTGGCGATCCAAGTGACAGAGTTTCCACCCAGCCCGTGCACAAACACTTTTTCAACGATTGACCTGGGTGTCAAGTCTACAAATTCAAGTGGAATGATCACAATTTGCTGTGACACTGGAGGGTACGATCTCTCTGCGACTTACCTCGGAAGTAGCTACTCTGCCAGCGCCCTAATTGAACCGGAAAAAGCCACGTGTGTTACGCTTTACCTACCATCTGGACAAGTCAAGAGCAATTATTCTCAGACTTTTGGCTTTGCATGTTGAATTTTGCTCTCTTTCAGTCGTCGGAGAACAAACTTATTCGATGAAAAAGCTAGGTAGCTGCGCATGTGATGACTCATACCTGCGTCGTGCTACCCTTCGAGGGGATGCGTGCCTTTCTTGGAGAAGAGCGTCAAGTGGGATAAAGAAGAGCATGCTGGAAATCGGTGCCAAGGACCTTGATATGTCGAAATGCTTTAAGCTGGTCCATTCGACATCGGCAAAGTACTTTTGGTTGATTTCTTTGGCAAAAACCTATTCCCAAACAAACTTGCCATCTTTGTAAATTGGGCTTTCGTCAAAGTAGATAACACCACCATCTTTCATGCTCTTGATCATGTCAATATGAATTCCGCTTACATTCTTTCCACCGCATTCTTCGAACGCATGTCCAACAGCCATGTGGATCGTGTCGCCCATCTTTTCATCAAACAGAATGCTTTTCGTGGATTCATTGATACTACGATTCATTCCAATTCCTAGCTCTCCGATTCTTTTAGCTCCCTCGTCAGTCGAAAGGAGCTGATCAAGCAAATGGCCCCCGAGTTCAGCACTATGATCTACGATCTCCCCGTTCTTGAAGACGAGTCTAACGCCCTTGATTTCCTGGCCCAAAAGATTGATCGGCAGGTCAAAGTGCACCTTCCCATTTACTGATTCTTCAACCGGAGACGTGAATACCTCCCCTCCTGGAAGGTTCCTTTTCCCATCATCAACAATCGGCTTCCTTCCCTCTATTGAGAATGAAATGTCGGTTTCCTTTCCAACAAGGCGTACTTTCTTTGATTTGGCC
>DAIDAB010000063.1 GCA_027310845.1 bacterium
CCTAGGAAGAGTCCTGATAGGGCTCGGAGGAGGAATGGCGATTTTCGGTCTCTTGTTCTCGATGGCCGAAGTTGTTTTCGTTTCTGGATTCTCTTCAGCCATATTTCATCAGTCGTATTTCACGCTGTACTGGGTCGGAGCAATTCTTGCAACCACTTCGATTTTGATTTCTAGGAAAACCTAGCTGTATTCTATGACTGTAGAAAACAACCAAGGTAATCTTTGAAGGAATCGGACATGAATTTTACAACACATGTAATGTTTGGAATGCTAATCGGCGCCCTCTTCTTCGGCAAATTGGAAATTATTTTGCTCGTTGGCATAGGAGCAGCCATTCCTGATATTGATAGAGAGTATGGATTTTTCAGTAGGGATGTGTTCCGAAAGCATCAGCTCCACCGCGCGATCTGCCACAACTTCGTTTTCCTTGGGATCCTTTATCTGATCAATCCTTTTTTGGGATTGGGCGCTTTCCTTCACACACTTCTTGATGCCGTTACTACTGCCAAGGATCGAGGCGTCGAATGGCTTTATCCGTTCTCAAGGCTAGTGAAGAAAGCAGTCTATGATCATCAAGGCAAGAGAATAACAGAACTCGATCCAAAAACAAGGATTTTCATGTATCAAAACGACCCAGTCGAACTCACAAGAAAATCGGCTGAGGATCTGAAGGACTATACACCCAGGCCTTGGCGACGCAGTTATGGTCCCGCGCTCTCAGGTGGAATACTGGATATGGGCATCTTTGCTGGTTCTGCTGCCCTTCTTTTGTTAATGGTGGCACTTTCCGAATTTGGCGTCAGGAATTTTATCGATTTGAGCTCCAATGCAATTGGGTTCAACTCCTCCGTTCCTCTCTTCATCGGCTCCTTGGGAATCGTTCAATTATTGGTCCTAGGCGAAATAAAGAGACACAAAGAAGCAAAGAGGGCATCCCGTGATCCACCAATGTTGTATAAGATAACTTATTTTCTATCACTATCATTGATCGCAAGCGGCATAATTCTCGGTGCATACCTCAACCCAAGTTCGATCATCGTATTTGCGGGCAATCTTCCATACATTGTTGCGGGAATCCTAGTAGTATTCGTAGTTGCTTTCATCGTGCTGAAAATCTATTCAAATAAATCCGCCTCAAGAATGAGAAATGGCGGACAGCCATATTCAGTTTAATTGATTATATACGAATCGTCCTGGGGTTTCCACTTTCTCGAAGTGCATCAACCTTTCATATTGGAGGGTTTTTGTGAAAACCCCACAATTATTTTTTCATCATCGCGGAATAGGATTCTCGAAATGCGAAGGGAACTCCCTCCTATGTAGATGAAGCTTGACAAATCTGCAAAAAGATGGCACTCATCCAGTGGTTACACTTTTCTAAAATTGTCAAACATACCACACGCTTATTTTCAATCTAACAGGTCTCGGATACAGGAAAGATGGTGTCAATCTGTTTCGTCAGAGTCCCAATCCTCTTCGTATTGATCTTCTTCCTCCAGATCCTCTTCGTCTTGCTTTTCTTCTTTAATTTCCTCCCGTTTCGTTTCTTGTTCTTCCTTTTTTTCTTCGTCTTTCTTAGGTGATTTTGGTTTTCCGCTCATCTTTAGAAACTAATTGATCATCAAGGCATAGCGAGAATATGAACCAATCGCTCCTGAACGATCTCACCTATTCCAGTAATTGTCTAACACTAACTTTGTTATTCTTTCGTAGTTAGTGACTCACAAAAAGTTTGAATTATACTCACCTGTCGCCTTTCAACGGATCCTGGTCTTTTCGATCTGAGCTGGGAAATGGCTTGTTGAGGCGTGAGGCCGTACTTCTTGCACATGTAAGCTGCGAGTACCGTTCCCGTTCTCCCCTTGCCCGCCATACAGTGTACCACCACTGTCTGCTTCATTTTGCTTTGCGAAATCACAAAGTTCACTGTTTCATGAAGCTGATCTAGTGTTGGAACGGAGTGATCTTTCATTGGAACGTTCTTGTACACCAACCCAGCGACCCACTCTTCTTTGATCGGGCTCTCCGTAAGGGATAGTATGGAATTGATGCCTTTCTTCCTGAACCAGTTCACCTCTCTTTTCGACAGCGGACCGGCTGAACCACTTACGTACTCGTCGATGAAAGAGAAATTCATTGGTCTGCCCGTGAGCAATCCGTAGATTCTTCTGACAATGAGTCTCTTTTCAAGCATACGATTGCAATAACCTGGACCCGATAAACCGTTGATAAATTGTCTCACTAATAAGGAACTTTCAGGCTTCATAGCCATTGTATTTGAGAGTCTCACATCCACGCTTGTCTGGATTGGAACCTGCCTATTCGAGAATTTACTAGTAGATTCATTGCTAATCAAGATAATCTTTGAATTCGATTAGTGCATTGAGAGAATCATGAGCAGACTTCAGAGCAACGATATAGGCACGAATTTGATTCCTCAATATGAATCATCGCCGAGTGGCGTGCGAGGGCAGAATTATCTTTTTCAGACTTGCTCGTTGTTCCCAAGTGAAATAGTGCTTGACGTTGGCGCTATCATATCCGATGAAAAGTGGCATCAAAACGCATGCAGGGAACTGATTGAGGAAAAGGCTCTTCTGAGCTAGATTGGATTCCTGCAGAGTGCTTTTGGTCAGATCTGATGTGGCGAACGAGAGGAGAATGATTCTGGTGTGATTTAATGCGAACAAATGAAATTTACTATCTCGCCATTGTCGTAACGGGTTAGAGAACGATGCAGAGAAAGTACACAATCTCCCAGACAGAAAGTCGGCCGGATTACAGAATTCCGATTGAACTGTCGCAGTTGCTTAATCGAGATTCATACTCATTGCTTATCAAAGGTTCTGCGGGTTCTGGGAAGACTACGCTCGCCCTGACGATTCTACGTACGCTTGCCAATAGACAGAATTTTCTCTACGTATCTACAAGGACTTCTAGAAAACAAATCTTACGTAATCATCCCTGGCTCGCGGAATCCCTAGATGTTGCCAAAGATGGGAAAGTCAATGGAGATCCGCGACTGGGAACTTATAGAAGTGTGTTTATTGATGCGCGTTTAGACGAACAATCCACTCTGTTCGAGACAATCACGGGTGAATTAATGGACATCAACGCCCCCCTCATAATTATTGATAGCTGGGACGCCATGGCGGACTCTATGGACACAGAAGCCTTTACAAATGTAAAGGTGCTGCAAACCTGGCGTGAAAGAGCTAGGGCAAAGCTAATTTTTATCACTAGCAATGAAGGTCCAGAGCAAAAGACCTTCGATTTTCTTGTCGATGGAATCGCGATCTTGCGTCAGAACTACATTGATGGCCGACGCGTAAGAGAGATTCTCCTTTCAAAGTTGGTCGGGATAGACACCACTAGGTCTTCCTACTTTTTTACTCTTAACAACGGCATTTTTCGAAGTTTCGATCCTTATCAGACGGCAGATTTTGCAATCTCCCAAGATTCCAGCTCCTCGTATCAGCGCCTCGAAACTATTCCACCTTCTGACACTTTCTGCATTTCTACCCGTCATCCGGAATTGGACAAAATATTGAGGGGCGGTTTTCCGATTCCGTCAGTTGTAAAGGTCAAGATGGATCCAATCGTGAACGTGAAAGTTGCGCTTGCATTCTTGGAGAGGATGCTTTCCGACTTTTTCAAGAATGGAAATCCAGTCGTCTTTCAGCCCTTTGAAGGAATCGAAGTCGAACAGATGACTCGTCTGTTTAATTCATCTGTAGGAGACTCCGAAGAAAAGCGTCTGTCGATCTTATGGCCGCCTGACTCCATCGAAACTCAAAATGACTCGGTAAGTAGTGAGATACGGACAGCCAAAGGCCGGCTAGAATCCTTGAAAGAAGCTGTCTTTCGCATGAGAAGAGAGTTTCCGAATAGGATCTTGCTTACTCTCTTGGAGTTAAAAGACATGGCAGAATACCGCGGACACCAAGCAGGTAACACATTGAAGGCGCTAATGGATTTTGTCAAGCGAAATGTTGATCTTTGTGTTATAGTTACAAGAGAACCAGAAACTATCTTGGAACAAACTCACGTGGTTGCTGAAACACACCTACAAATCGTGGATGTGGAGGGTACATTATTTCTTAGCTCCAATGTTCCGTACTCCCAATTCTTTGCAATTATTCCGGAAAGACAATCCGGAATCCCTACTATGAGATTGGAACCCATGGTGTAGTATCTGAAATTCTATCTTTCATGACAATTAGGTCAGAAATAGTCCGAGACAACCGAATCCGCATGTTCAACTTTTCTCTCGTTGATTGTGCGCTCATAAGTCGAGTAAGGGACGTACACTTCGTTCCAGTATCTCATGCAAACCAGTCTTTGATAGCTATCTACCTTGATTTCTTCTTGCATGACCGAGTTTCGAAAAACAATGTCGGGTTCGTTCACTTTGGCGACTGCTCTCAGAGGGCACGAGGCAGAAAAGCGCGGGTTGATTTCGAATATTTTGAGCTGATCACCCGAGAGCCGTCCTTGTATGTTGATCGGGCCTCTGCTCCCAAGTTTCAGCGCTGTCTCCTCTGACGTCTTTCGAACCTCTTTGTAATCGTCAATGAAAGCTTTGTACGTCTGCCCCGACTTCAAAGTTCTCCTCATCGCGATTGACGACATCACGTACTTCCCTTCTCTGTCTACGGTGACTCCCGTTGTGAATTCGAGATTCTCTCCAGTAACATATTCTTGGATCAGAGGTTGCCATCCAGATTGTTGAATGGCTGAAACAGATTGTCTTACATCCTCATAGCTTCTAGCTACGTAAACGTGTAATGAGCCGTGTCCTTCTCGTGGCTTCACGATCACGGGAAAAGGATGTTCGAGAAGAAATTTCTCTTCGTTCTCGCAAAGCGAGGAATCTGGGCAAGGTAAGTTGTTGTTCTTCAAGAATTGAAAGGTTCTCCACTTGTCTGTGCATGTGGCTATTGCCTTAACAGGATTCGTGATCACAACAGCTCCTGTTTCATTTTCGATTCTTTCTTTTGCGCTTGCCATTAAGAGGAGTTCCTCATCTGCACCCACGAAGATTGCGCGAATTCCTTCGTCTTTACATATCCTTGAGATCGCGTCAATGTAATCTGGCGACGAAATTGGAGGAACTAAGTAACCTGCGTCGCTCCGATAGAGTGCTGCTGTGTCCGGGCTCATGTCGGCCGTGACAATTCGGTATGTGACTGGAGGATCTTCTCTTCTGCTTGCAAGTCTTAGGCATTTGATTATTCCCTGAGCCACGATAGTGCCGGCAGTGGTCACTAGTACATTCGCTTTCATCTTTTTAACTTTCTGTACTCCTAAGCGTTCCTCTTTTCACTTTTTGTATCAAAAAGATTTCAGTCTGCTCGTTAAATTGTTCCTGACGCCGCAACGCGCTGAAATGAATGTACTGGGAAATTCTTCTTCGCGTGGAGCGTATCGGGTTTCGGCATAATTGCCGAAATCTATTATGTGGCTTCTTCTTGCTTTTGAATTCACCATACAAAGGTGAGTCAGGAATCGTTCCATGACGCTAGGAAAAATTCTGGCGGTGGTATTGATTGCCACTCTGATGGTTTTGCCAATTGTGTTCAGCGTGCCTAGACCACCACCGGATAATTCAGCTACTTCTCCTAGCATCGGCCCAGTTTTACGGGGAGTAACGGCGACACCTTTCCCATTCACTACTCTCCCGGTTATTTCTTCACCAAGCACCGCAACCACATCAACATCAAGTACAGGCGTCATGGTCCCGCTTTATACTTACCCAACCAGTTCGACATGGAATGAAGTTATTCAAGCAAAACTTGCCAATCCCTCAGTCCCGATTATAGCTATAATCAATCCTGACAACGGCCCTGGAATCGCTCAAGATTCAAATTACGTGCTGGGTATTGATGCATTGCGATCTGCCGGAATAACAGTGCTAGGCTATGTCTATACGCAGTACGCGCAAAGAAACTTGGTTTCGGTCGAAGCTGACATCAACACATATCACAATTGGTACAACATCAGCGGCATTTTTTTCGACGAGATGTCTAATGTTATCGGCAATGAGAACTACTATTCGACTCTAAGCAGCTACGTAAAATCGCTTGGCTATGTCATTACGGCCGGGAACCCGGGCACAAGTGTACCTACAAGCTACATCGGAACCGTGAATATCCTGAACATCTATGAGAACCAAGGTCTACCCCTCACCTCTGATCTCGCAAATTGGACCAGCGCTTACAGCAAGCAGAACTTTGCGATGATGTCATATGGAGTAGGTAGCATAAATTCTTCATACGAATTGAGCGCTTCGAAATACGTCGGCTGGATATACATCACTAACGCCAACCTGCCCAACCCATACGATGTACTGCCCTCCTATTTTGCAAACGAAGTAGGGGCCTTGAACACAACAATTCAGCCATCTGCGGTAACGGTCAACCTGACAGTGCAATCAGTGGACATGCTAGGGAATCCAATCAACGGACCTTGGGCTACGATTCAAGCTCCAAATGGTAGCACCCTCGCAACAGGTAATACTCCCTTCAATTACTCTGCAATAGTGGGAACTCCTTACGTTGTAACAGTGTCAAATGGATCTTACTACTTCAACCACTGGAGCGACGGAAGCACTAGCAACAGCATAACATTCACTCTGACTCAGGCGACGACGCTGACCGCGTATTACGAGACCTGGAATACGTCGACTACGAAATCAACCAGCTCGACTGGAACATCTTCATCTCAAACCACTGTTACTCGGAATGCGAATTCAAACTCAACTTCAGGTAAAAGCTCTACTTCTCTTAGCACTTCTTCTCGATCTCAACAAGGCCAGCCTGCTCAAGCTGCTTTCTCCATTCCGATAATCTTCACACCTGCTTTGATATACGCACTGACCGCGTCATCCACTACTTTCTTCTCAGGTGTTCCAATAGTCGCACGCTTTTCCAGGAATAACAGAGCTAAAAGTGGTTTCTCGTACGGCTGGCGGTGGTAGCGGCAATGAGAACTACTATTCGACTCTAAGCAGCTACGCAAAATCGCTTGGCTATGTCCTTACGGCCGGGAACCCGGGCACAAGTGTACCTACAAGCTACATCGGAACTGTGTCGTAACAACCCGTCCATCATTTTCAAACTCATTACATTCAGAGTACTGAGGCTCATATTAATCGGATAAGTAACATGTTTCCCAATCATGAAGCTAAGATGGTTTTTTTGGGCATCTCATTGTAATCATCTTAGTTTATTTTCTTTTTGCGAAGAAGAGTTTGCAATCTCACTCTCGAATCTATATTCGAATAACAACCTCCCTGAAAAATGGAATTCCTCACAAACATTTGTTCCGAGTGCAACTATTAGGGCGCAAAAAGCAACTGGAACAAGCTTACGTACTTTATCTGCATATGACTTTTATACGCATTCGTTAGAGAGGCGTCGAAATGAATGTACTAGAACACTCTTCTCGTCGATTGTTCATGGTAACGGCGCTACTCCTTCTATTCGCCAGTCTCTCGGTAGTTTCCTTACCACACAGCGCAGCGACCTCAACATCAAGTACAGGCGTCATTGTCCCGCTCTATTCTTACCCAGGACCCATGTGGCAGGGCCTGATTCAGGCAAAGCAAGCGAATCCATCTGTTCCAATGATAGCTGTCATTAATCCAAGCAGCGGTCCGGGAAGCAGTCAGGACCCGAACATATTGCAAGGTGTAAGGTCGTTGCAATCTGTCGGAATAAATGTTGTAGGATACGTCTACACAAAGTATGCTTCGGTAAGCTTAAGTTCCCTGGAAGCCCAGATCAGTGCTTACAAGAGCTTGTATGGCGTCAACGGAATATTCTTTGATCAGATGTCAAACGTTCCTGGTTACGAGGGTTACTATTCCACACTGACCAATTACGCAAAGTCGCTCGGCATGAGCATGACTGTTGGAAATCCAGGCACTTCCGTTCCGTCAAGCTATATTGGAACCGTGAGTATCCTAAACATCTACGAGAACGCGGGTTTGCCAAGCCTCAGCACGCTAGCTGCGCGGACCAGCGGCTATAGCAAGCAGAACTTTGCAATGACTTCATACAGTGTGAGTTATGTTAGTGCATCCTATATTTCGAGTGCTTCGAACTACCTTGGTTACATGTACATAACCAGCGGAAATTATCCGAATCCGTACGCCGCTTTGCCCTCTTACTTCTCAGGCCTCGTGGCGGACCTTGCGGGAGGAAGTGGCGGACCTCCTCCAGGCATGGTTACGTTGACCGTTGAATCAGTCAGCCTCAGTGGGGCTCCTATCAGCGGCCTCTGGACAGTGGTCCAATCTGCAAGCGGTAACACCTTGGCAACAGGTTACACCCCCTTAACATACGCAGCAGTGCCTGGAAATTCATATGTTGTTTATGTCTCAAATTACGGGAACGATGCATTTGCTCATTGGAGTAATGGTGTTACAAGCAATAAGATCACTGTTACGCCCACGCAAGATACAACGCTGGTCGCATATTACTCGACAGGCCAGAGTCAGGCACCTCTCGTAGTAGATTCTGCCAGCCTCAGTGGGACTCCTATCAGCGGCCTCTGGACAGTGATTCAGTCTACAAGCGGTAAAACCTTGGCAACAGGTTTCACTACATTCGAATACAGTGTCACCCTGGGCACGACTTATGTGGTCGCAGTAGCGAACTATGGAACTTACCAATTTGTCAGATGGAGCAACGGGAGTACGAACAGATACATCACTATCACACCCGCGCAGTCGACCACACTAGTAGCATACTACAACTGATAGTTCCTCATTCGAAAGAATAAAGAACGTTCGAGCGCTAGATCTCCCTTCGACCCCAGGGGATCGATGCCGCAATATCTAGAAAGACAAGATCCTCGGCAAAATCATGTTAATGCCTTGATTGCGCGGCACTCCGAGCTCTTCCATTTTGCATTCGCGTCTCAGTTCTAATAAGATGTGCCTCCTTCTCCTTCAAAAGTGGCGTGCGGATTCCAAAAACTTCTTACAAAACTAGGGGATGAAAGAATGCTTTCTTTTCCGAGGAGTTTTATTAGAGCGAGAGAGAGAGGAAAAGCCACGAAAACGAAGGAAGAGAAAACCGAAAATGCGTTTCAAGAGGAATCTGTCGAAGAAGGAGACGTGAGATCGACTTGATTGGTGAGAGTGCTGGAAATCCCCCGACAGCTTAAGTAAGGTGTGGCGCGCTCTCAGCACTGCTAGAAGAAATGGTTCTCCCCAAGAAGTGTCTAAAGTGCGGGCATTACCACTTTGATGGCAGATGCTATGCAAATGTGCAGATTCTAGCTGGCATATACGTCGGCGAATACTCTGAGGAGATCAAGGATTGCAAGTGTGCCGAGGCAGATAGAAGTCCCAAGAGAGGTCAGTGGTTTTAGACTGTTCCCTACATTGCAGAGAATCGTCATAGATCCTCTTCGTCCGTTGCTTTGATCCATCCAGTCTGGGAGTTTGATATCTTTCTGCGGCCATACTTTATCCAGATGCTCCTACAATGGCCTCAACTTAACCTTCCCGAGCATTGAGCGTAATAATTGTTTGATAAGAGAGTTGGTACTTGCGCATATCTTTAGGAATAATAGGCGGCCCTTTGACTTTCCGTATCTTCTCTTCTCGATAAAGTTCAGACTGTCAAGATT
>DAIDAB010000064.1 GCA_027310845.1 bacterium
CTCCACCTCTCTGGCCTCTCAAGAGTTACTCTGACTTCAAACTTCATTTTTCGAAAGTACATCATCTCCTCATCCTGCAAAACCACTTCCTTCGCAGTCTTTGAGATGATCTTCCTATTCTTCAATGGTTTCACGAGCTTGGCATCATCTGGTGAAAGATCAGTCCACCAATCGAAAACAAACTCCCTTTTCGCTTTGATTTTGCGTGTAATGTAGATTTCAAAAACCATGGTTAATCAACAAACAACCTTTCTCGCAATTCGTCTATTGCTAGCTCAGACCTTTTTGTTGCAAGGCGTTCACTTTCCTCACAAAGGAATCTGCAACATCACTGCTAGAAAGAGAATTGCTGCCATCAATCCCAAACTCGTAAATGAAATTACCCTGCTTTTCCTGCGCAGGGCTTTGAGCTCTTCGAACTTTTTCTCTCTTGCAAATCGCGTCGTCCTTCGGCCGAAGTAGATGTTGTTTCCGTAGATCATCGCTATGAGGATTCCAACAAGTATCACTTTTGTCAAAAGGTACAATCCGTCTGTAGTTGTGAACAATGAGCTCATCGAGGGGAGATACCATGTCACATTGTATATCCCGGTGAGAACCAATATTGCCAAGACAATGTTTGTCATCCTGCCAAACTCCTTGGCTATCTTACCGACTATCAGAGTACGTTCGGATTCCTCTTTCCCCATATGATAAGAAACTGGAACAACGACAAGCCACATGAAGAAAGATCCTCCTACGAAAATAACCGCAGTGAAAAGATGGACCCAAAGGATGGCTACTTGGAACAAGGACAATGTAATGACCACTGCTGATAGTCGTACTCTTTTGTGTGTTTACGTGGACATTTGGATGCGCAGGTTTGCTCTCAACCAAAAGAGATATGGGAAAGCTCGCGACATCGATCTCTCGAGGTAATCATTTTGATCCGTAAAATCAGCTCAATTGCAGTCGTGGTAAAGGACGAGAAGAAGGCGAAGGAATGGTATCGCGATAAGCTCGGATTTGAAGTCAGATCTGAATCTGGCCACTGGATAACCGTGGCTCCCAAGGGGTCCAGAGGACTAGTGATTCACCTTTGCAAGACAAGACCGCTTGAGAAAGGCAACACAGGCATTCTTTTCACGGTTGCCAACTTGAACAGGACTTACTCAGAACTTAGAAAGAAAGGAGTAAAGTTCGAAACGAAACCAAGAGATGACGGTTGGGGAGCGTATGCAATGATGAAAGATCCCGACGGAAATGTTTTCTGGCTCATGGAATGAAAGATAAACCATTTGGCCTATATCGTCAATTCTTGCCGCGGAGTGTTAACATCGAAAGTTTTCTTCCAAAAGCGGAGCTCGGTCAACTAGGTAGAAGCAGCCGCTGAAAGACGTGTGTTGATTCTGAGCTCGTTTTGACGTGCACTCTTTAGGAATCAACAGGGACTTTTCCCAGGCCGAATTCCTCATGCAGCGCCAAGACTGCTTTGGCGCGATCTCTCTCTTTGATCGCAAATGAAATGTTGATCTCTGACGAACCTTGTGCTATCATCCTGATGTTGATTCCCTGCCTTGCGACAGTGCTGAAGACACGTCCTGCAATCCCAGGAGTTCCGATCATTCCTCTGCCGAGCACAGCCACGATTGAAACATCGTCCTCGCAATCTATCTTGCTAAATTTTGAATTGGCTCCAGAAGTGTACGATTTCTCCTCGGCTTGCGCAGTGTGGACTTTCTCTGTGGCATCAACATTTTCAAGAAGCAATTGTGACCTGAATGCGCGCAGGACCTTAGATAGAGATCCCTTTCTTATGACGAGCGATACGTTGTTTTCCGAGACTGACTGCGACATCATCATAATACCGACATCGAGGTCTTTCAGAATCTCGAAAATCCTCACTGCAGTCCCCGGCTGCCCAACTATGCTCTGACCACTTATCGCCACTATCGCAAGTCCTGTCAGTGAACCGACTGACTTGACACCGCTTTTTGAGGAGCCATTCACGATTTTCCCCTGAGAAAGTATGAGAGTTCCCTCCAGCTCTGGACGGAACGTGTTCTTGATTCGCACAGGGATCTCTCTCTCAGCCACAGGTTCAAGAGCCCTTGGTTGCATCGCCTTTGCTCCAAACGCGCTCATCTCCATTGCCTCAAGGTAAGTGATCTGCTTTAGTATCCTAGCGTCTTTGACAATCTTAGGGTCGGCCGTGAGTATTCCATCCACGTCAGTCCAGAGTATGACTTCGTCAGCCTCAATGGCGGCGCCTATCAACGTCGCAGTATAATCTGAACCTCCTCTGCCAAGTGTGATAACTTCATGAGTATCCAATGTCTCAGCAATGTAACCCGTCACGACAGGAGTGATCCCATTTTCAATTAGGGGAAGGAGATTTGACTTGAGGCGTTCTTGGGTAAATGACCTGATGGGTTCGGCGGAACCAAAGTTCTCATCTGTGATAATGCCAACTTCTCCCCCGGTAAGAAACTTTGTTTTGATGCCAGAGCTCGCGAGAACCCTGTCCATGATGAATGTGGATAGCCTCTCACCAAACGAGAGGATGAAGTCAAGCGATCGAGGGCTCAAATCGTGGAGGAGCGAGATTCCCAAAAGTGCTCTGTCGATTTCCTCAAACCTCTCCTGCGCCCATACACGAGTTCGCTCCCTTAGAGCATAGTCCCCCACCGTTTCATCTAGCGCAAGCTCATGCGAATAACGTATCTCAGAAATTATCTTCTTTGCCTCATCTATCTTCCCAGCCTTTGCGAGATCAATAGCCCTGACTAGATGATCCGTGGTTTCTCCCTGTGCAGAGCAGATTACGACGCAAGAATTATCCTTTGCATATGACGCGACGATTGCGGCAGACTGGGAAATCTCCTTCGGGCCTCTCAGCGAGGAGCCACCAAACTTCATTACGAATTTCTTGTCGCGAGTTTGGTTCACTGCTTTCTAAACCTCCCACTAAGAACTTCGATTGAATTCTTGAAAGTACTGATTAGATGGCACGCTTGTACGAGCCAAGCACTTTGAGCTCAAGCGTCTGCGACTCGAGATCCTCGATAGCCTGCCTGCATCTCTCTTCTTTCACATGCCCCTCAAAATCCACGTAGAAATAATACTCCCAGGGCTTTGATTTGATCGGGCGCGACTCGATTCTTGAGAGATTGATACCTCGAAAGGAAAGGACGCTTAGAGCTCTCACAAGCGAACCAGGAGCATGTTTTGTTGAGAAAATCACCGATGTCTTGTCGCTGCCCGTTGATTCGGATGGCATACTGGAAGCATCTCGCGCACTGACAATCACGACAAAGCGAGTCTTGTTTGAGTGGTCGTCTTCTATACTCGTCTTCGCCAGTTTCATCCCATAGATCTCGCATGCGAGCTCACTTGCCACAGCCGCAGTATCGAAAAGATTCTGATCTCTGATTATCTTCACCGCCCCTGCGGTGTCGTAGACAGCAATTTCTTCCCATTGATGCGCATCAAGATACTCTCTGCACTGGGCAAGGGCCTGGGGATGAGAAATCACCTTCTTGATGTACTTGAAATCAGCTTCTCTATGTATCACAAGGGCGTGTCGAATCGGGACGACAGTTTCTCCGATAATCTTCACATCCTTTGAAAGAAGTAAGTCGAATGTCTCTCCGACACTTCCCGCGATACTATTCTCAATCGGGACGACAGCGTAATTCGGCTTTGAAGGATTTGTCTCTGGGTTAGAGCAAAGCTCAGAGAACACCCTCTGGAGCGTGGTTAGTGGAATGACCTCCTTTACGGTATCTCGTCCGAAGAAAGAGTAAACAGCGCTTTGACTATAAGCGCCGAGCTCTCCCTGAAACGCAATTAGTGTTTTCTTCAGTTCAAGCTTGCCATGACTCAAACTCAAATCGTCGCAGACAACCTCTTTCTGAGTCTTTCTTTGATCTGCCCGAGCCGCCCACCAGAGAAAAGCAAATCCCTCTCTTCCTCATTCATCATAATCTTAGCCTCGCATGTTCCATCTGCTTTCCTCACCACGAGATTTGAAAGGTCTATCTCCAGCTTGTCTCCAAGATCAAACTCTGAAGTACTTACGACACGCACGACGCAAAAGCCATTATTAATTGAGTTCCTAAAGAAGATGTCAGGGAAAGATTCGGCAACAACCGCTCTAACGTCGTTGTACTGGATTGCGTATACCGCCTGCTCACGGCTTGAACCGCAACCAAAATTCTTACCCGCCAAGACGACGTTGTCCTTATCAGGGTTGCTTCTGCATGTCTTCACAAATGTCGGGCTGTAACGCTCAAACGCGTAATCGGCGAAGAACTTTTTGTCCCAAGCTTCTTGGAGCAAATAGGCTGGTATTATGTAATCTGTGTTGATATCATCACCGAATTTGATGGTAACTCTGCCTGAAATTATCGATGACATTAGTTGTAGTATCTCCTTGGATCCACGATCTTTCCTTCTATCGCAGTAGCTGCGGCAGTTGCTGGTGAAGCGAGATAGATGAATGCGTCCGGGGATCCCATCCTTCCCCTGTAGTTTCTGTTCGACGTGCTGACGCAGCGATCTCCTGGAGAGAGCACGCCCATGTGCTTCCCAAAGCAAGGGCCGCAGTTCGAGGACTCGATGTTTGCCCCTGCGTCTGCGAATATCTTGAGAATTCCCTCTGACATTGCCCAGTTATAGACAAGTCTTGAGGCCGGAATCACGATCAGGTTCACATTCTTGCTCACCCTGCGCCCTTTCAGAATCCGCGCCGCCTCCAGAAGATCTGTGTGCCGAGCATTAGTGCAAGAGCCGATGAATACGACGTTCACTTCGTCGTTCATCTCGCTTGCGGGTTTCACGTTGGCTGGAGAGTGTGGAAGTGCGACCTGTGGGTCAATTGTTCCAGCCTCAATCCTCATCATTGCCGAGTACTCCGCGTTTCCGTCGCTTCGAGTAAGGTTCACTTTTCTCATGCTCTGCTCAAGTTCTGCGCCTAACTCCCCGTGACGGCGAACGATGTCTTCCATGAAATCAAAAGTAATCTGATCAGGGTTCACTATCGCAGTGCGGGCGCTCATTTCGACCGACATGTTACATATCGTAAAGCGCCCATCCATCCCCATTTTCCTGATCGTGTCTCCAGAGTACTCTGCGACATGCTTTGAGCAACCACCTTCTTTGAGAGTTCCTAGTATGTGCAAAATCAAGTCCTTCGCGCACGAGCCCTGTTTGAAGTCTCCGTTGATCTCGAACTTGTAACTCTCTGGGACAAAGAAATCATAAATTTCGCCCATCGCAAGTGCGTATTCTGCCTCAGTCGTACCAATCCCAAAACCTAGAGCACCTATGGCTCCAACTGTGTCTGTGTGACTGTCCGTCGCGACGCAAATTTCACCCGGACGCACAAAGCCTTCCTCAGTGACGACTGTATGCTCGATGCCATCGCCTTCCTTATACATCCTGATGCCCTGATCGTTAGCAAAGGACTTCATTAAGTTGATTCCTTTAGCAACCATCACCGAGCATGATGGTACAGTATGATCTGGAATAAAACATACCCTTGTCGGGTCGAATACCTTCCTTGGAATCATCCTCTTCTTTTTCTCGGAGACCTCGCCGAATATTGGATCGAAATCATCCTTGAAATTTGCGATGGCTGGCGGGCCTATTACCTCGTTGAAGTACAGCTTATCGATCGGAAGAACGCCAACCAACTCTCCAGCGTTAACTTTCTTTCCCACCGCCCTTGAAACGATCTTTTCGACAATTGTCTGTCCGCCCAAGTCTAGCATCTCCCAGAATATTTCTCGCTGAGTGCAACCTTCCAGTCGGGAATCGCATAACGCTCTGACCTGCTCCTGAAAATCAACTTGTACCTGTATCCGTCGATAAGTGACTTTATGCTCGCGTCCAGCACATCATCCGATACTGCGATGGTGGCCCATGATTGGGGTGCACCCTCTTCTGTGAACTCTGTTCTTGCTCGGGCCCCTGCCGCCGTACCGTTTAGGGAGTCGACGATGTTGAGTGAATAGCTTACCAGTCTGAGCGATTTGAGTTCTGGGAATTCTGGATCAAGAGCTTCTCTGAGTGCCAGATCTATTGCGTGAATCGGGCCGACCCCTTTCGCGCTTGCAGACACCTTTTTCTCCTTCTCTCCCTCTGCTATCCTGACCTCAACGGTCCCACTCACCTCGGGTGCGCCATTGACAGTCCTCGATGTGCTAGTCTCCCAACGAGTGACTTGGAAAGGACGAATGTCCGAACCTATAGTTTCCAGAATCAAGAGGTGCACACTTGCCTTTGCATCATCAAATTTGTAACCGAAAGCTTCGAGCTCACGCATCCTAGCGAGCACTTTTCGCGCGACAACATCTCTATCTTTTGCATATAGTCCAAGTTGCCACATCTCAGCCAGAACCAAGGAGGCATCGTCCATCCCCATCTTCCTTGAGTTCCCGACTAATGTCGGATTCACAACTTCGTAACTCTCTGGGCTTCTCTCGACCTGCCGAATGTGAGCTGGTTCTGTGTGTGCAAAAGCCCTCTCACTTACGAACGGTTGCTGTGGATACGAAAATCCAGTGGCTACTGCAACTCTCTCCGAAAGAGCTTTGAGCCCAAGGAGCTGCTTTTCTCTTGGCGCGTTTGTGTTCAGGCAGTTATATCCAAGTCTCAAGATTAGTAAAGGAAGAATCTCACAGAGATTTGTATTCCCAGCCCTCTCTCCGATTCCATTTATAGTGCCATACAAATGCCTGGCTCCTCCCCAGACTGCAGAAAGAGTGTTTGCGACAGCGAGTCCGCAGTCGTTGTGAGCATGAATGCCTATCACGACATCCCTTTTTGATGAAAAGTGAGCCCCAATGAGCTCGGTGGCTTTTTTAACTTCCTCAGGTAATGAAGCTCCCCTTGAATCGCAGAGAACTAGCTTTGAGGCTCCGGCTTCAACTGCGCTCTCAAGCACCGAAAGTGCATATGCTGTGTCCTCATTGAATCCGTCGAAGAAGTGCTGAGCATCAAAGAAAACGGTTTTGCCCATTTTCCTGAAATTGGAGACTCGATCGCGCACTAGCTTCAGATTCTCTTCAAGCACCCCCGGATTCTTTGGGGAATGAAGTTTCAGATTTGATGAGGAACTATTTGCACGCAGTGTTACGTTCCTGACTAATTCAGGAATCGAAACCGTGCTCTCATCTGAGATAAACAAAACGACCTGCGATGTATTTCTCTTGAGCGCGGAGGCAAGTTGCCTTAGGTACTCAGTCTCCTTCGTGTTCCCCTCAGGAACACGAGATTCGATAAAGGCTATACCAAGGGAGTCTAGCTGACTTGCGATAGCGAGTTTCTCACCAACCGCGAACGAAACACCAAAAGTTCTTTCTCTGAGAGTGCCATCCATAATCTCGAGTTGGGATCTAGGCTCGCTTTGTGATGATATAGCTTTCAAGCCACGTCGCCCTCTTCCGAGTAACTCACTTCTTTCTCGATGACTTTGTGGAGCGCTTCGAATTTTTCCGCTTCGCCTTGGAAGCTATTGTTTTTGCTCCGGTTTGCAGCCTTGACCAGCTGACTGTCTTCCTTGGGTTCGAGTCCTCTGGGAACATCATGGCACGTAGCCTTCTTCCAACCTGTTCTATTTGGTGGCCCTCGAGTTCATCAAGGTACTTTTCGAAGGCCTTTTGTCCTTCCCTTTGATAGGTAGAGACCCAGCTCTGGGCAAAGACTCCGGATTGGATCTCATCGAGCGCCTTGCGCATTCTTTCTTTTGTGTCCTCATTTATCACCCTTCCACCTATAGTTAGTCCTCCGAACCTTGCGGTTTCACTCACTCCGCGATACATCCCAGTGATTCCGTAACGCTGGATCAAATCGACGATGAGTTTCAACTCGTGGAGGCATTCGAAGTAAGCAATCTCTGGCTGGTATCCCCTTTCAGTAAGCACCTCGAACGCCGTACGAATCAATCTGTCAACTCCCCCGCAAAGATCAACCTGTTCTCCGAACCAGTCGCTTTCGGTTTCCTCCTTGAATGTTGTCTTGATTACACCTGCCCTAGTACTTCCTATCCCTTTCGCGAGTTCAAGCGTCCTATGCCAAGCTCTGCCTGTAGCGTCCTGGTGAACCGCTATGAGGGACGGCGTCCCGAATCCTTGAAGGAAAACTTCTCTGACTCTCTGGCCCGGCGCTTTGGGCGCGATCATAAATACATCAACTTCTTTTGGAGGCTTGATCCATCCCCAGTGAACTGCGGCCCCATGTGAAAAGCTCAATCCCTTTCCTTTCGTTACATGGGGAGCAATCTCTTCGTAAACTTGTGTCTGAACCATGTCGGGAGTCAAGACATGGATAATGTCCGCATGCTTCGCAGCTTCTGCGATCTCCATCACCTTGTGTCCATCGCTCTTGGCTAGGTTCCACGAATTTCCTCCCTTTCGCAACCCAACGACCACTTTGTAACCAGAGTCTGCTAGGTTACTTGCCTGCGCCCTTCCCTGGATTCCGTAGCCGAGAACTGCAATAGTCTCGTTCTTTCGAACATCCGATGTTTTCACGTCCGAATCGTATAGGACGCGAGCTGTTGCTTCACTCCCTGTCACTTGACTCATTTTCTCACTTTAACCTTGGCATCAATAAACTCGGGTTACCCAGTCGTCATGACCAAATGTCTTCTTCCCCATGACGAGAGAGTTATAGGCTTCGCTCAATCTGCGCGTCATGATTCCAACACTTCCTGAAGCGACTGATTTTCTATCTACTGAAATGACTGGTGCGATTCCAGCAGCTGTACCAGTCAGAAATAACTCATCGGCCGTGTAAAGCTCCGCTCTCATGATATCCCTCTCAACCACTTCGAAGCCTAGTTTTCCTGCGAGCTCTATCACAGTGTTTCTGGTTATTCCTTCTAGTATTGAGGAACTCAGAGTGGGAGTGTAGAGCATTCCCCTTTTGACGACAAAGATGTTCTCACCAGAACCTTCAGAGACCTTGCCTGTTGAGTTTAGCATTATTGCCTCGTCAAACCCGTTCTTACCTGCCTCGCGCTTTGCGAACACCGAATTCACATAATTCCCGCATATCTTCGCCATCGGCGGGGTGACAGCATCATGGAGCCTAGTCCACGAGGAGATGCATACATCCAGCCCTGGCTTTGAAAAATAGTGCTTGAATGGGAAAGCCACGATCGCAGCTTGAACAGGATATCCAAGGAAGCTCAAATCTATTCCTGAAAATCCCACGAAAACGATTGGTCTGATGTAGCAGTCTTCCTTGATCTGGTTTGCTCTGAGGAGCTCCAGACATGCATGTTCCAATTCCACTGAACTGTATGGGGATTCGATGTCGCAGATATTGGCGGACTGTTGTAGCCTCTCGAAATGTTCCTTCATTCTGAAGACCAGGAGATTTTCATCGGTGCCGTAGCCCCTCAGTCCTTCAAAGACGCCCGTCCCGTAATGGAGCGCGTGGGTCATCACAGGCACCTTCGCCTCATCCCATGGAACCGTCGCGCCATTCATCCAAATGAAATCGGTCTTTTGGATCTCACTCTGCGAAGCGCTTGGATTCTTACCTGGCACTTGTTCCATCTCGACTACCATTATGGCATGGCATCCTCCTTGATCGTCCTAATGTGTTCGATGC
>DAIDAB010000065.1:0-9194 GCA_027310845.1 bacterium
AACAAAAACCACGCTTCTCTCTTTTTCACATTCTGTAAGAGTCGTCAACAATTATTGAAAACGACGCATATTTGTGTATCATGGTGCGCTAATGCACTTACCGATTCCCCTAAATCTAAATAATGGAGCAAGGGAAAGTTCTTCTTGTGACACGATCTCTTCGCAGAACTATCCTATTTGTTCCCGCAAACAATCAGCGGATGATGGAGAAGGCCTCAAAGCTAGCAACGGACATGGTAATCCTCGATTGCGAGGATTCAGTTACTGAAAAAGAGAAACTTGTAGCAAGACAAGCGGCCTCTCAGGCCATCAAGATTCATGACTGGGGTTCAAAAGAGGTTGGAATCAGAATCAACGGCTTGGACACTCCCCTTTGGCTTGATGATTTGGAAAGCGCGGCACAATCTTCACCAAGCTTCATTCTTGTTCCCAAAATCGAAGATCCTTCCGAGGTGAAACTGGTTGATCAGATCATCAGACATTCAGCAAAGGACGAAGGAAAGGAACTCCCTAGGATAATGGTTGCAATTGAGAACGCGAAGGGGTTGGTCAATGTTGAAGATATACTGAAGGCGAGCGAACTCATCACGGCAATTGAATTTGGAGCCGAGGACTATTCATTGAGCCTTGGCATTCTTTCGATTGATCGATCTGACGCGAGTTCACTCTACGCAAGATCAAGAGTGGTCGCTGCTGCAAGAGCCCTTTCAATTGACGCCTTGGATCAAGCCTACGTCAATTTGACTGACCAAGACGGACTGAGAAAGTCTGCAATAGAGGCGAAAAACCTCGGCTTTTCGGGCAAGTCGGTAATTCATCCCAGCCAAATTGAGATCGTGAACCAGGTGTTTAGCCCTTCGCCTTCTGACATCGCGTGGGCGAGTAGGGTGCTTGAGGCGTGGAAAATCGCTGAAAAAGAAGGCAAAGGCGCTTTCAGGTTTGAGGATAAAATGGTGGATGTTGTGCACGTCAAGATGGCCGAAAAGATTCTTGGAATTGCTAAAGAAGCAGGATTGCACGCCTAGTTTCGGATCGGTACTCAGTTAATGCGAATCTTCTGACACTCGGGTTCAGTTCGAAATGACTGAAGAACTTGGAAATGAGATATCCGAAGAGTGCCTCTCCTTTCTCAGACCTGAGACCAAGTCAAGAAGAAACTTGGTCTTGATTTTGTTAACGATTGGTGAAACAGGGTTTCCGCACGTCTGTTTACTCTCACCATATCAGGTTGTATCAAGAACACGCTCAGAGCTCTGTTTCGAAGTTTATCCCAGTTCGCGCACAAAGAGAAATCTTGACAGCGCGAGAAAGGCCACCCTGATTATTCCTGAATCAACCGCTTTGCTTTATGCGAGCGGTGAAACTGAGCATTTGATTGATCTAATCGAACCTAGTCCACAGTCGGTATATACACTCAAAGTGAGTAGTGTGTTGAGAGATGGCTCAGAAGATGCTCCAATCAATTCACAAATGACATTTGATGCTTCGGTGATTGGTTTAGATTACCAGAAAGGCTTTGATGCAATGCTCATGAGCTTGGAATCAAAGAAGACTGGCGCTTCAGATTAGTGCATGATGATTTGATTTTGGCCAAAAAGATAACCAAAAATGAACAAGAGAAGAAAAAGTCCATAATTGTAGGACTCTCTGGTGGAAGCGGTGTCATCTATGGAATCCGACTGCTTGAATATCTGAAAAAGATAGATGCCGAAACACATCTTATCATCAGTCCGGCAGCAAGGATCACAATCGCTTCTGAGACAGACTACGATCCTGCACAGATAGAAAAACTTGGGTCCAAAGTACACAGATTCAACGACATTGCAGCATCGATTTCCTCCGGCTCATTTGAGATTGATGGAATGGTAATAATTCCGTGCAGCATGGACACTCTTGGGGCAATCGCATCAGGCGTGACAGATAACTTGCTCACGAGAGCTGCAGAGGTCACTCTCAAAGAGAAGAGGCCTCTGGTTCTGGTTCCGAGAGAAACGCCTCTCTCGCTGATACATCTTGAAAACATGAGGAGAGTGGCAAGCGCTGGCGCAATCGTTGCACCGGCGATGCCTGCCTTCTACCACAGGCCCAAGACGGTTGATGATATAATCAACCACCTGATTGGCAGAGTGTTGGATTTATTGAAAATTGAAAATGAGCTTTTCCGCAGGTGGAAAGGGTTGAATAATTCTTCTCAAGTTTCGGAGCTTGAAAGCTCCATCTAGACTTGATACGCTGCGATACAGTCGCAATATGTGGATCAATATTGAGCGGGTTTGCAAATCGTCTTTCAACAGATATATTCTAACCGAGGGCGTAACGCCCACTTTTTGAAAAGCTGTGAAAAGTGCTTGTGATTCTCTTCCATGATTTGGTGACTTTAGCATCTGCTTCATCGGCTAAACATTAAATGAAGGGCTCGAGCCTCCAGACGCGAGAAAATTGGATGTTTTAAAAATCTCAAAGACAATAAATGCACCTCTCAAGTTTGCTTACACCTGGCTTACCGATTTCAGCGAAGAAGATCCGAAGATAACAGGCTCCAAGAGTCAGAGAACGATACTTGAAAAATCAAAGAAGAAGGCAGTCTACGTGATTAATTACGAGGGATCAGACGGCAAGCTCAAGACGGTTGTCAATGTTGTAACTCTTAGCCCTCCCGATGCCTGGCATCTAGATCAGTTCGGGATAGAAGACAATGAGACAGGAGACTACAAGCTTGTGAAGCTCGGAAAAAACAAGACCAGAATAGACATGGTATTCAAAGAGAAATGGAAGAACATCGCAAAGATACCATCGATCAAGGAGCAGGCAAGACACACAAACGAGATCTGGGACAAGTATGTCGCCGCTCTTGAGAAAGATCACTCCAACAGTTAGCCATGCCAAAGGATATTCTGCTTTTTCTTTGTGGATCCTTTTAGCTTAAGGCAGAACTCCGCGCGCCGGTGAAAAACGAGAGAGGGGGGGAGAAAATAAAAAGCTAGGGAGCAAAACAAGAACTGTAATGAAAACCATAGAGCTTGGACATCTTGTGTGAATTCAATTACATCAATTGAAGAATTGTAGCTTCTGCTTGTTTCAATGGAATTCCTGTATCTAGCTCTCTAAAGCCATTGCATATCCTCTACTTATGAGTTGGTTTCCTACTCGGCATAAGGAACAGCTTGTTTGACAGATCGGTTCTAGAATCCATCAATCACCGCCTAATATTATGTGTCTAACACAAATGGATCCCAACGCACAGTCAACTTGTGCTCTCAGCTTTTTTCCATAAAGAAGATCTCCAAATGTTCTCAGCCATAACATGCTCAAGTACATCTTTGCAAAGCTTGATGATTGATTCATATTGTTTCTGCATACACATGCGTCCTTGCAAGGTAATGTCTGGAAGCTTTTCGTCAAAGCGCCGATCTCCAAGCGAAGTAGCGAAAACTGGATTGTTTGACTTGAGTGCCTCCCAGTACTCACTAGCAAGCTCGTGCAACAACTCTCCTGATCTACCTGCTGAATTCGATGTCTTACAAGTTTGAATGCGATGAGCACGTTATTAAAAAAAGATGGCGTCTTACTCGAAAGGGTATGGCTCAAGGCCAATAGAGAGATACTAGCATATCTTGTCCCTGCGCTCCTCTTGATAGCAGATTAAATGTAATTTTGACATTACTTGGCGTATAAAATTCCACTACTGAGTTAGCTCATCGGAGCATCTCCAAAATAAGTCTGCGACGAGCGCGCTCCATTTCCGACCAGATCCTTTTGTAGAACAATGCCGTGGCACACTTCGAATGGCATTCATTAAGGTGGAAATAACAAACCAGAGCACCGTGCTAACAGACGTGCAGGTGCAGACCGCGATCCCAGCTTTGCAGACCCAAGTGCACAGGGATTTTGCTCCCATCTGGGGAATAGACGCTGACCTGAGTTTCCTTCCAAAGGGAACAGCTTCGACGCCCAGCGCTTGGATGCTAGGGATCTTTGACAATTCCGATCAATCGGGAGCGCTCGGGTATCACGAGCTCAGTCCTCAGGGAAATCCACTTGCGAAAGTGTTCGCAGGAAGCGACATGCAAGTGGGCCTAAACTGGACAGTTACTGCAAGCCACGAGCTATTGGAAATGATGGCCGATCCGTCGATCGACCTAACAGTTTTCGTTCAACCGAACTCCTCTACGGGGACAATTTTCGCGTACGAAGTTTGCGATTCTTGCGAGTCGGATTCATTCGGATATTCAATCAACGGAATCGCTGTGTCTGATTTCGTCTTTCCCTCGTGGTTTGAGTCTTTTCGCTCTGCGGGAAGCACTCAATTTGATTATGCAAACAAGATCACAAAGCCCTTCGAGATTTTGAGTGGAGGATACATTGGCGCGTTCGACGTGACTTCGGGCTCTGGTTGGCAGCAGATCACTTCGACTGGGATGCCAACAAAGGAAGCTTTCAAAGTCCGCATGGACAGCAGAATGGAGAGAAGGAAGCTTCCAAGAGATAAGTGGAGAAGGAGCTCTCCAATCTCCTAGAAAGTGAGAATTCTGCTTTCGGAGGTCGTGAAAAAAGTTGAATCATGGGAGACAACTAGCCTTGATTGCGGCTGCTGCGATAATCATTGCACTAGCCGTAGGAGCTGGAATTTATTATACAATCCCCCCTAACAATAGTTCTTCAACTAGTTCTCAGAAGACTACTACAAGTGGAGGCGGTGGGTCAACAAACGAGGTCAATTGCATAATCAAGTACTACACTGTGTGGTCAGTAGAATATGTATCGGATAGCCTTACTCGAGGCACGACATCAACTCAGTCATCAAACAGCACTTACACAACAGCCACGAGCGTTACTCAATCTGTTGGCTATGCCACTACGACTACAGAGAGTTATACTGGCACTCTTACTGGTGCATTAGCTGAATGGACTGTCTCCGCTTGTACTTGGACTAAATAGACAGCTTGAAAGTCATGCTGATTTAGGTTCAGGCATTTCACGAACTAGGTTATTATGAATCCTGCAAATGCCTTTGCATACTTGCCACCAAAGAAAGTTCAAAACAAATTGTGAGGCATAAGAAGCAGAAGCAACAACCGCTCTATGGCTTACCAAAACGGAATGAAGAAGTACTGTCAAACTTTTTAGGGATGAAGTGAAACTACTCAAGATGGCGAAACTAAAATGTCTGGGTTCGAATTCAAATGCAAAGACATTGGTATGAATTGCGGCTTTGAAGTGAAAGGCGCATCATCAAGAGATGAAATGATGCAGATAGTTTCTGCGCATGCAAAGGGGGCGCACAACATGACGACGATACCTCCTGATATTGCCTCGAAAGTCAGCTCAGCAATAAAAAGTTAGAATAAGTTCAGTTTGTCTCCTCTCTTCCGGCGAGAGAAGGAAACATGACTGGAGCCTTTTTGCCCAGAGAGCACCATATCGTTATGGATAATTTTGATCCCTCTTTGAAGAAAAAGTGAGCTACTATTGACAAAGATCAATGCATATAGGCATGACTTTCGAATCCGCGCGTCCCCATGCCAATCACAAGACAAGAAATAGAAAGCAATAGACTTGGGAAGAAGTTTGCCCGAGATGACGCAAAACCAACTGCCAGAGAAGCGCTCGTGTACCTCCTCGATGCACTTGAAACAAGCAGGTTACATCGATGCATATACTGCCTTGCCACAGAAGCAGAGATCAAACAAGAGCAAAAGACTGACCTCACTTGCAACCATGCAATAGAAGATGTCTACAGGCGCTCGGACATCAAAGATGCTTTGAGAGTGGCGAAACTGGCGTTGAAAAGATAGGTGACACAATCCTCAGTTTAGGTAGATCGACAGAAGCAATTGTCTTCATCTTCTCTGATGGGTCAGAGGATAACCTAAGGGATCGAGAGCCCTCGGTCAGAGTATAGTTCCAGTTATGCGAATATTTCATTTGGAAATCAAATCTTACGTTCGTAGAACAAACTCACCCCATTAATTTCATACTCGCCGAAACGCTCCGTTGGCCGAAAACCAGCACTTTCGTAGAGTTTCCGCGCATCTACCTGCAATTTACCAGTTTCAAGCTTCACAGAGGTCAAGCCGAGCTCGCTTGCAATGGCGCAAAGGTGTTCAAGTATCTTTTGTCCTAGCCCTCTACCACGGTAATTTGGTCTTACATACATTCTCTTTATCTCTCCATAGCCTTCCATGATTCTCAGAGCACCACATCCCGCTGCCTTGCTATCGATTCGCGCGATGACGAATGTGACGTTTGATTTTAGAAGGTCTTCCACTCCCAGAATATAGTTGTTTTCTGGTGGGTAGAGCGAATTGAGGTACTCGTCAAGCTCAGATATTAGCTGTCTCGATTCAGGGTTATCGGAACGTTCTTGCGCTATAGTGAAATTCATTTAGCTTCCCTTTTACCCAACTATCATTGTCCCGGAAAGTTGCATTTTATCAAGATTAATGCAAAAGAGGATATCACTAACACTTTAGCTAACCATAACATGCTCTTTTCGAAGTCTGAACCATAAATTTAGGCTTAGTTTTGCGCAAAAATCGTCTGAAGTTTCAGCTTTAATGCGTGGATAAGTACTGGCATCCGCACCAGAGGATAAGATCATCCTAGCTATTGCTTTGAAAAATAATTGTCCAAAATGTTCTGGGTAATTCTAGATGATTTTGCATTGGTCGGAATTTCAAATAGACTCTCTTTCAGTATTTTAGCACAGACTTATCCGTGAAAAGAAACGGCTCTTGCCGGTCAACTTCTTGAACGGCTAACACTTGATTATCTTTGGCACTTCAAACAGGAATGAAATTTGTAAGTTACACACTTAATGGACGCTCGGTGCATACGCATCGTCCCCTTTCCATAAATAATCTTGTGGCCGGAAGCAACCGCACTTCAAAAGAGTACTGGAAGCTACCATGATTGATACTGCTGTAAGTATGTGTGTAGTTGGTTGGTAAAATAAAAAAATGTCCTCGATGAGCATGGCTTTCAGAAGCCTTCGACGAAGGAAGATGCGAACTGTCTTGACAGTTTCCGGCATCGTTGTCGGAGTTGGAATGATTCTGGTGTTGCTCTCGCTTGCAGCCGGAACCTCGGTAAGAACAACCGGTTTGCTAAGAAATCTCACGGGTGCAGAGATCACAGTGGTGAATTCCACAAGGCCCTCATTCGGGGGTGGCGGCGGATTCGGGGGAGGCTCCGGTTTCGGAGGTGGAAGAGGTGGTGGCGCCTTAGGTTTTCAGTTGTTATTTGGGACTGGAGATCCGATTGGCCAGTCCATCGCTAATACGATAGGCAACATGAGCGGAGTGTATGGAACTTCGCCGCAGCTTACGATAACCGGTTATGTTAACAATAGCACAGCTTTTTTTTACGGTGTTGATCCTAATACTTACTCAAGTGTCACAAATGGGATAAACATTGTCAACGGTTCGATGCTCTCTTCTTCCTCGGAATCCAATCAGATTGTTCTGGAAAGCACATTTGCAGCGAACCTCAACATATCAGTTGGATCAGTGGTCACTGCCGGGCCTTATGCCAATTCAACAGAACTAGCAAACTATACTGTCGTCGGGATGTATTCGAGCGGAACCAATTTCGGACCTCAAACTAGGTCTGCCTACATTCTTCTCTCAAATGCGCAGAGCATTAGCAATCAAACTGGTAAAGTGACGGAGATCTATGTCAAAGCAAATAACCCAACTGATGTTAGCCAGATCACATCGAGCATTGATTCCTCAGTTTCTGGGGTTACCGCGATTTCCTCCTCAAACATAGCGAATCCAGCTTCGACTCTGTCCAACTCACTGACTACATTCTTTGTTGTCATCGGCCTCGTGGCGCTGCTCGCGGGAGCCTTTGGCGTTATCAATACGATGATGATGTCAATAAGTGAAAGGACGCGTGAAATAGGTACGCTAAAGGCTATTGGAGCAAGGAGTTCGCAGGTGGTGAAGATCTTCCTGAGCGAGGCGTTGCTCATTGGTTTGATAGGGGCGGCTGTGGGAGTCTTCGTCGGCATTCTTGCATCATTCGCACTTCCATTGTTCACTGGCTCTGTTTCGGCGAGCAATTTCGGTGGCGCTGGTACGCTATTCAGCGGAGGAATATCACCCTCTCTTACGCTTTCCAACATACTACTGAGTCTCGCCTTGGGAACTCTGGTCGGAGTTTTGGCAGGACTGTATCCAGCATGGCGAGCATCCAGAATGAATCCTGTGGAGGCGCTCCGACATGTCTGAGATGGCATTAGTGCAGACGATCAAAGTCGAAAAGAGGTACAAGCGGGGGAAGATTCCCGTACCAGCCGTGAACGGAATTGATTTGCGTATTAAGAAAGGGGAACTCGTTGGAATAGTGGGTCCCTCTGGCTCGGGAAAGTCCACGCTCCTGAATTTGATCGGCGGACTCGATAGGCCAAACAATGGAAAGGTGATTGTCGACGGCACCGATCTCAGTCAGCTCAACGACAACCAGTTAGCTGATTATAGACTAAGGAAGATAGGCTTTGTGTTCCAGTTCTACAACCTCATTTCAACACTCACCGCACTCGAAAATGTGGAGCTTCCGATGAACCTTGCTAGGGCGCCAAAGTCCGAACAGGAGGAAAGAGCTTTGAAGCTTCTGGAAACTGTGGGGCTGCAGGAGAGGGTCGATCACATGCCAGATCAGATGAGCGGAGGTGAACAGCAGCGAGTCGCAGTAGCGAGGGCCCTTGCAAACAACCCTCCGGTCATATTGGCTGATGAGCCTACAGGTGATCTAGATTCAAAGTCCGCAAAATCACTGATGGATTTAATCAAAACACTGCGGAATGAAAAACAGGTAACTTTTGTCCTAGTCACGCATGATCCAATAGTAGTGGCCGAATGTGACAGAGCATACGCCATAAGAGACGGAAAGATAACACATGAATTATCCGGAGAGGAGCTTGAGGATGCAAAGCTTTCAGACAAGTACGACAGAGCAGCAATGGATGGGATATACTGACAATATGGGCCAGCCCGCCGAGTTCTCTCTATTAATCTTGGATAGATTAGGGAATCTTTGTTGTGATAGAAAGAGGATGTCTGCCAATCCTTGGCTTTGATACGGAGGTGCCAGTGATTAATTGGCAAGAAAAATACTGATTATTTCGTTGATCTTCATAATCGCAGGCCTCGTACTCGTCATGTATTCCGATCCTATCTTTAGAACAATCT
>DAIDAB010000065.1:9204-9594 GCA_027310845.1 bacterium
CTGGTACATCACCATCGGGCTTCCCAGGAGGAGGTAGTGGGTTTCTTGGTGGGGGAAATTCCACTATTTTTCAGCGGTGCAGAACCGTGACAAACGAATCGGTCCAGCAATGCCTTTCTCAAAACGGGATCACTCTTTCAGGCTTCGGGCGTGGAAATGGTACGAGCGTTGTGTCATCGGCATTCGGATCTAACGCGCTAGTTGAAGGCATTAGCGGAATAGGTCTCATAGCTTTCGGTTCTGTCTTGGTATTGGTTCAGATTTTCAGAACGCCAGTTACACACTCGCGCATCAGAAGATACAGACGATGAGCGGAGAATGTGTATCAGAGCACGTTTCTATTATCTTGACATTGTCTTTGTTCACACCCAAAACGTAGAAATCATCCCC
>DAIDAB010000066.1 GCA_027310845.1 bacterium
GCCTAGATCTAGGCGCAGAAGTGGTGCCGTTGGGCATAGGAGCAGCCATTTCAGTAATTGGGATCCTTGTTGCATACTTTGCCTACGTGCAACACACCATCAATCCGGCGAAAATAGTTGGTAACAACGGAATTGTCTATGAGTTCTACAAGTTCTTCCAGCATCGCTGGTACATCAACGCAGTTTACTACCGCGTTTTTGTTTATCCAATTCAGCATGGAAGCGCGTGGCTCTACAGGAATTTTGAGCAAAAAGTGATCGAGCCAATAAATGTAGGTGCCCCTGACATTGGCGGAAGTATCTCCGATACATTACGAAAGATCCAGACAGGTATCGAGGAAGAATACGTCCTCGCCTTTGGATTGGGGATTGTTATGCTCGTCGTTCTCTTGCTTCTATTCGGGCGCATATAGGGGACAGTTCACGATGGATATTTCTCCACAGAATCTGACGCTAGTACTGAGCGCGGTTCTTGCATCTGTAGCCCTATTGATAGTCATCCTATCTGCTTTCAACAAGAGATCAACATACATTGGAATGGGTCTGGCGCTGACGGGGTTTGTGTTTGGACTAGTACTCTTGTCGTTAGAAGCATTGGGCTACTTCGGTCCACCCCAAGCTCCTACCATCACAACTTCCGCTGCAGGCGCATGGCCCCTGCTCATTGGAGATTCGGTCTCGTACATTTTCGGATTTGCGATACTGATAGCAGTTATTCTTGTGGCTATAACTGCAGTTAATTATTTCAAAGGCAACGGGAACACGACTGCCTTCTACGCAATGCTTGTTTTCACAACGATTGGCGCGTTGTTGCTAGCATTTTCCTCGGATCTCTTGATGATGTTCGTGGCCTGGGAAATGATGAGTATCCCAAGCTACGTGCTTACAGGTTTCAAAAAGAAAGACCCTTCGTCCAACGAAGCGGCGGTCAAGTATTTCATAATCAGCGCGTTTGCCTCCGCGATTCTGCTATACGGAATCTCATTGATCTACGCCCTTACAGGAACAACAAACATATACCAAATTGTTGGGGAGGTCGGCAGTAGCGGCTCTGGCCTCGGTTACATCGGGACTCTCGCACTGACATTTGTGCTTGCGGGTTTTGGCATCAAGCTTGCTGTGGTCCCTTTCCACATGTGGATACCAGACGCATATCAGGGCGCGCCCACAATTGTGAGCGCCATCCTCTCCACTGCTACAAAAGGTGCCACGTTTGCCCCTGCGGCGAGGATTCTGTTCTTCAGCTTTCAGGGGTACCAGATTGATTGGGGCCTCACATTTGCAGTTCTTGCGGTTCTGTCAATGACCTTTGGCAATTTTGCAGCTCTCACTCAAAAGAGCGTTACCCGAATCCTTGCCTATTCCAGCATCGGACAGGCGGGTTACATCATGATTGGATTCGCTTCCGGCGCTTCTGGAAATGCTCTTGGACTGACGGGTTCCTTTTACCACATTCTGAATTATGCCAGCATGCAAACCTGTGCATTCTTAGCGGCAGCGATCATAATCAGGGAAATTGGCTCCGACGATCTGAATTCGTTTAACGGTATTGGGAAGAGAATGGCTGTTGCTCCAATTGCACTTTCGGTTTCGCTTTTGGCCCTGGGCGGCTTTCCTCCGCTTAACGGGTTTTGGAGCAAACTTGTTTTATTCTATTCCGCCATCAATGCAAATCTTGGCTGGCTTGCAATAATTGCCATCATCAACAGCTTTGCTTCAATTGCTTTCTATGTCAGGATCATCAAACACATGTACCTTGACTCGCCTCCCAGCCCTAAGAAGCTGCTTGAATCAACTAGCTTCAAGATTGCATTGATAATCGCATCAGTTATAATCATAGCAACTGGAATCTATCCCTACCCTTTCATTCAATTCGCGAGCACCGCTGCAAACTCATTCATGCAGCAAGTGCATATACTAGGGCCGTAGGTTCCTAGAACCTTCGTCTCACTGCAAACTCAGCTAGTTCGGAAAGCCTTTCCTTTGCTTCCGAGTCAGGAACATGCGCAAGTGCATTCTTTGCCGAAAGTGCGAACTCGTAGGAGAGCTTCTTGAGATCTGCAAACTCTGCACCAATCGCCCGTTCAATATTGCCATCCTCATTCCAGTCAAGGAGATCGTCTTGCATCTGATATGCAATACCAAGGTTGAGACCAAAGTCAGACATTGATTCTATAGTCTGCTGCTTTGCTCCTGAGATGATCGCACCCAGTTTGGCTGATGTTTGGAAGAGAGATGCTGTCTTTTGTGAGATCGTGTCAATATATTCATCCCTTCCTATTTTCTTGCTTGATGACTGCATCTTGAGCTCCGCGTACTCTCCCTCGCTCATTCGCAGTGCAGCTTTTGAAAGCTCCCTTGCAATTCTTGTATCGGAATACTGAGAAGCAATGTCGAGAATTATTCCAAGAACGAAGTCAGCTGAGAGAATAGATGTGTGAAGTCCATACTTTACGTGAAATACTTGTCTTTCTCTACGAAGAGTGTCATCATCAATTACGTCGTCATGAATTATCGATTCGAGATGAAGGAGCTCGACCGCCACAGCAGAGGGCATCGGGTCATCAGTTATAGTGTCGTGATTTCTCAATGAATCATGGCAAAGAAGAACGATTAGAGGGCGGATACGTTTCCCGCCCTGCATAGCATAGTTCAAAGGTTCGTAAAAGTGGGATTCTGAGAATCTCGCGAGTACATCAGAGATTGAATGTTCAATTCGAGTATGATAATGAAGAGTCTTAGCGCTAAAGTACGAGGCAAACTCTGCGTCGCTCTGCTCCAATGATTGCACATGCTCCGGATGGGCGTGACAAAAATTGATTCTCTTTCGTATATATCACTTGTCCAATACGTTGGAAGAGGCATATCTGCTGAACAAGCTATTTAGCTGCTGACCTGGCCCCGCAGGCTTCACAAAGTATTGTAAGCACTTTGCCGGTTTTCTCAAGACGCGTGTCCGGGCTCCCGCAGACCGGACAGATCACGCGTTCTCTCAAATACCTCTGAAGTAGCGCAGAGAAGGATTGCTTATCAGGTCTGCCCATGAAGATTGCCCTTCCATTTTCTATTGATGCATTTATTGCAAGTTCCCTCCTGAAGTAGTTCAAGAAATCATCAGGATCGCGTTGCAAAAGGGTAGGAAAGTCCATAAAATTGATCCAGAAGGTTTTCTTGCCAGACACCATTGTCCTTGGATCTGGAAGCTTCAGTCTATCTTCCGATTTAACTACACCTTCAGGTCGCTCACGCCGCAGTCTCTGCAAGAGCGCGCTGTACTGTTCTTTGTTCTGATCTGCTTGGCTCATCGATTCCGTACTCGTTCTCAAAATTTAGCTAAAGATTGTTTCTATCAGTCAGTCTTTAAGGCTAAAATAGATTATGCTCCCATCTATTCAATCTTTGGGTCGATCAGTGCTCAACCGATTCGCAATAGCAGAAATTATCCTTGAGCATGTTCAAGAACCTGTAATCATGTTCGACTGGCTAAATCGATCTGAAGCGCACTCAACTTGCTAAGCCCCGACTGTGTGCACCTCTAATTACAAATAGCTCCTGGCCCTTCTCTTTCGGAAAAAATTGCATCACATAAAAAATCGAATCGTTGATAACTTATCTGACCATCTAACCTTTGACCGGATAATTGGTCTCGAGCCGATCTATGGAAATATCTTCTTCGCACTGTAAGGAGTCCAAAATAATCTACTCTCTATTCTGTTTCCAAAGTAAAGTGATCAAGATGAATTTATCCTCTGCAGGAGATATCGGTTCAAGCCAAGACAGAATTGTCAGTGATATAACAACAAATGTCTGAGCAAGAACGTATGCTTTTCAATGGTTGCTGACAAGTTCCCTACGCTTGAGAGAGATCGTGTTAATGGTTCTTCGGCATGAACAGTTCGAGCTGGTTCCCCCGTCGAGTGAACTTCATTTGCGGCATAGGCTCGATGTCCAGGTTTTCAGGATGCTTTAATGCCCCGAGTATGACTTTTCTACTTTGAGTAACTATGAAATACTTCTGCTCGATTCCTGGCAGCATGTGAAAATTTTCGGAAAACATAATCGGCGCCAGAGGTTTGTCCCTAAGTGTCTGAAGGGAGCCATATGCGTTGAGCGCGGCTTCAATAATGAACGTCCTGAAATTCTTGAGCCTGGGATAGAATGGAACCCGTCTCTGGTCTAGTCTTCCACTCAGCCCATAGTGATCCATACGAATCGCAGGCGCAAAAAGGCAGTGCATGTCTGTTAGGATGACTGCTTCGGCATAAAGCTGGGCATAGTATCTTGGTTGATTGCTCGTCTTATCCTCGATGATGAGAAACTTCAATGTTTCTTCACTTGCCTCTACGCGAACTGCATCTGGCTGACATCTGAGTCCCCCAAAAGTCGGCGAGCAAAACGCAGCTGTCATATAGAACGACGCAGATCTTGCATTGATCATATCTACGATGGCGTCAAGCTCTTTTTCCACTGCTCTTTGCCTTTCCAGAATCTCATGTGCCATTCTTCCCTCCTCGAGCTCAACAGTTGGCATTAGCGAACGATTGTAGCGTATCTCGTCAATTACTTGCTGGAGTCTCTTCTTGTCCTTACGGACGCCCCAGAGATGACTTGCCCTTAGACACTCACTTCTTGCTCCACAGACGATGCAAGATGTGATTCTCTTGGGTATGGTGTTTGGTTTGCGTCTAGTCGTCATGCCAATCTGACCACGGCGATCAAAATTTGCTGGACTCAGCTATATACTCATGACTTCCCAAATATATTTGATGTGTTCTTTACAGTGGAACCTTCAGATGCCCGGCTAGTAGGAAGAAATTGTGATCGATATTGTACATGGCCTCAGCCAAAGACATGCTTCTTGTTATTCTAGACCTTTCAGCAGCGTTCGCGTATCACAGAAATGTTGTTTCAGACGTAAGATTGCCCCTAGAAATCCTGTTCAGGTGAATTCCTTCCGTTCAAAGAGAACCAGACCCAACACAGCGGTCACAGTAAAGTAGATCAACATAATCGCCAGTCCCTCTGGAATAGTTGGATTGTATGTGGTGAAAGTTGGCCCTCTGCCTCCGGGACCAAATCCGGTTGTCTGGATTGTGTGTTGCGGATATGGATTCGTCAATATGTCGCCTACTATTTCGGAACCATAGGACAACAGAAACCAGGGCTCAATGTGAGCAAAAACGAAAATCAATTCTTCAATCAGAGAGAAGCCGAAGAGAAGAAGGATTACCGTTACGAGTATAGAGAAGGAGCTGCTCTTAAACAACGAACTGAAAAAGAAAGTCAGCCCTAGGGCTGATATGAGATAGACCAACGTAAAAACGAAAGATTCCTCAAACTGATATGGAACAGAGGAGGGAAAATAATAGAGCCCGTTGGCAAGTGTTATCGCCGTGAAGACTCCCAATATTATCAAAGAGGCAGCTAGCGCAGCAAACCACTTTCCGATGTAAATCGAAGATCGTCTTATCGGGTTGCCGACAAGAAAGTAGCCTGTCTTGTTCTGGAACTCACCGGATATGGCGTCTCCGCCGAAGAATATGGCACAGAAGACGACAATGAAAGTGGCTGACCTCCCCCACCATCCTGAATAAAAGTCAAGAGATGTCGTACCAAAGCTAGAGACACCATAATGGGCAATTAGAAAGGTCAGAAGCGCGCTGATGGCAAGTCCTATTCCAAGAAGAATGAAGAACCTTCTGGACCTAAAATAGTTAGAAATTTCGTACTTTGTCACTATTCCCACCTGAGAAACGCTGCTCGGAAGGATATTTCCTTCCTTGGATTCCTCTGTTTGAGATGAGTTACTCAATTTTGATCACAAAGTATCCTTGATTAGGTTCAGATATGTATCCTCAAGAGCCGATGAGGAAGGGCGAAAACTGATCAATCCGATCTTCATAGTGACTAGCGCGACAAGGATTCGTTCTTGGCTCTCGGGTCCTCCTGAGAATCTGACGCGAGCATTTTTCACATCAATTCTTTCAAACGACAACACTCCTGGAATTGATGCTACATTACTTTTCAGTATTTCTTCGTCCAGCGGCCTGAGTGTCCCGATCTCGACCGAGCCGTCACTGCCGTCTCCAGAGAACTTGGATGTGACGTTCGCTAAGGTGTCGTAAACTAAGAGTTTCCCGTGATCTATCATAGCAACCTCATCACATACGTCTGAAACTTCATTCAGAAGATGAGAGCTCATGAAAATCAACCTGCTCTTCTGCTTAAGAGACCTCACAATTTCCCTGACCTCTGACATACCTCTTGGGTCGAGCCCTGTTGTTGGTTCGTCTAAGAGTATGATGTCTGGCTCGGAAAGCAGTGCTGCAGCGATGTTAATCCGTTGTTTCATACCTTTGGAAAATTTTCCTACCTTCTTATCTGCCCATTCTTCCATCTTGACCTCTTCTATCGCTTCGGAAATTCTTCTTGACCTATCTGAATGGGGAACCCCTCTTAGCTCAGCAATCATTGAAAGAGCTTCGCTCGGAGTAAGAGAAGGATAGATCTCTGGAGTTTCTATTAGGGCTCCACAGTGCGCCAGCGCCTTTCTCTTATGCTCATGCACTGTGATTCCATTAATCATAGCATGACCTGCTGAAGGCCTTATCATGTCTGTAAATATTTTGAGCGTGGTTGTTTTACCCGCGCCATTGGGGCCAAGGAAACCTACGCATTTTGCTCCCTCGATCTTGAGGTTTAGGCTATCGAGCGCAGTGAAAGAACCGTATTTCTTTGAAAGGTTCACTGCTTCAATTGATGGCATATCTATTTTTCAACTCACTACTATAACAAATTCTTGGTTTCACTATCTAACATTTACATCACTTGGGGGTTGAACTTGCTCTTTCTTGAATTTAGGGATCCTGTAGTTAGGTCTTGCTTTCTACTTGGAGAGCAGTCTCCAGGATAGTACTATTCCCAAGCCTGAGAGGATCACAGCGAACGCAGTCAGGACTCCAAAGTCTACCCAAAGCGGGACCCCAAGTGACCCTGGCGAACCAAGCAAAAGCTGTCTTGCTCCATCAACTGCGTAGCTTACTGGGTTGAATTTCACTACATTCTTGAGCCAATCTGGCATTATCGTAATTGGGAGCATCGCATTGCTTGCAAAAAGGAGGGGCAGATTGAGCAGGTTGATTATCGCCATTTGGGTCTGCCAGTCGCTACCGCGCAACGCGAGCATTACGAATAGTGAAGAGAGCCCAAATGCCATCAAGAACAATATCGTGAAAGCACCAGCTATGCTGAGCGCATTGAGGTGCGAAGTGTCCATACCTAGCCCTACAGCGATTCCGAGGACTATCGCAGCCTGTATCAACGACCTGATCACGCTTTGTAGTATCTTGCCAACCACTATAGCTCCGCGTCCAACCGGTGTGCTGAGTGCCTTATTCATGAATCCAAATCTCTTGTCAAACACGACAGACATTCCGCTGAAAGCCGCCGTGAACAAGATTATGAAAGCTAGCATTCCGGCCGAAAGAAATGAAAAGTAGCTAGTAGTGCCAAATTCCTTCAGGTTGAGCGCCGCTATCTCTGCAGGAGTGATGCCGGGCTGGCTTGAAATGAATGCGCCGAAATTAAGCGCCTTGCCAAACAACCCCAGCCACACTATTGGCTGTATCAAAGAAATGAACAGTTGAATTGGGTTCTTGTACCATTTTATGAGATCCCTGTTTGTCAGAGCCCAGAGTCCATGCAACGGACTCTTGTTTAATTTCGGAGCCGCGCGGAATGCTTTTTCCTGCTCTCTTTCCTCTTCTAATGCTCTTTCTTCGGCCGTAGTTACTGCTCTTATTGAAATATTTTCTGCCATTTTATTTTACCCTTCTTTAGCTGCGTGCCCTTCTCATCGTCATGCGCTGGCTCATCATTGCCATCCTGTTGGTCTCTTCTTCTCTCAGAGTGCGACCTGTGAATTCCAGGTACGCTTCATCAAGTGTCGGCTTTGTGAGAGATATTTTCGTGACGTGAAGCCCCCTTGACCTTATCATATCGATTATCTTGATGGAGGCCTCTTCTCCTATTTCGGACTTGACCCTATATTCGCCTCCGCTTTTCTTCACGTCTTTCACGAGATTGATCTTTGCAATATCGGAAGAAATGTCCGGTTCTGTCTCAACTACTCCGACCACTATTACATCTCCGCCAATGCTTGCCTTGAGTTCGTCAGGAGTTCCAATCTTGATTATATGGCCGTGATCAATGATGGCTATTCTGTCGCAGAGAGAATCAGCTTCCTCAAGGTAGTGGGTCGTGAGGAATAGAGTCATGTGATATGATTCTTTGAGCATCCTAATGTATTTCCACACCGCTGCGCGCGTTTGGACGTCGAGACCCAAGGTAGGCTCATCAAGGAAGAGAAGTTTAGGATAATTGATCAACCCGCAAGCTAATTCTAGCCTTCTTCGCATGCCGCCAGAGTAAGTGCTAACCTTCCTGTTAGCTGCGTCTTCAAGTTCAACGAGCTTCAAAAGTTCTATCGCGTGAGACCTTGAATTGCTCCTAGGAATGCCATAGAGATCAGCGCAAAGTATAATGTTTTGGAGGCCTGTCAGATCCTCGTCGGCGGTATATTCCTGGGGAACCACGCCTACGCTCCTTCTTACCTCCGTTGAATGCTTTTGAATGTCCAAACCTGCGATCTCAGCCTTTCCGCCTGAGGCTCTAAGAAGAGTAGTCAGGACGTTGATCGTAGTGCTCTTTCCCGCCCCATTAGGACCAAGAAATCCAAAGATCTCTCCCTCTTTTACTTCAAAGGAAACCCCGTCGACAGCCTTCAAGCTTCCAAAACTCTTCGAGAGGTTCTCTACCTTTACAATACTCGGCCTCTGACTATACTCCGTTTGCTTTACACTTTCTTGATTTGACATTTCTTGACACTATTTCCCTTCACAATTAACCATAATCAGCGGTTTTGACGAACTACTGGAACTTGCTTTGACTTGAAATGCTTCAGTTTTGTACCAACCCAACTTAATTGTCTCTCAAGCATTAGTGCATACTGCTTCAAGATGTACTCTGCGTCGTCCTCCGGCAGATGCTTTGTCTTTGATTCGAAGACTTCCTGCCACATTTCAAACTGCGCTCCCGTGCCCTCAATCAAGAACTTGTTGAGGAGCTCAGGTTTAATCAACTCCATGAATATGCGCCTCATTGCGCCCCAATTCTTTCCCATCTCGGCAAATTTCTCAGTGGCTTCACTGAGGTATTTTTCCCCTTTGGAGGTAATTTCATACACGCGCTGGGCTGTCGGCAGGTTCTTGCGCGCAGGGTGCGATTTGATGTAGTCTTCGGATGAGAATTTCTTGAGTACTGGATAAATCGAACCTGCGCCAGGCCTCCAAGCACCCTCTGTTTTGCTCTCAATATCTTGAAGGATTTCATATCCATGCGCTGGTTTTTGAGAGATTCTATGTAGTAAGTAGTATGCAAGCAATCCTCTAGGGGCACCTTGAGGCCGAATTAAGCCCCCGAAATGTGGATCAACAACAGCTCTTTCGTTCACAATTCTTCAGATCTCTTCGTTACACAAATGAGAACATAATCGGTATATATATTGA
>DAIDAB010000067.1:0-9104 GCA_027310845.1 bacterium
GGCTTTAGCTGAGCAGCTTGCCATGTATTTCCCTTATCAACGCTGACTTCGACTTTGGAGACTCCTCTGTCTCCCGCGAAGGCCACTCCGCCGAGCATCACGGATCCGTTGTTTTGGGAGAGACTTACAGAAGAACCGTCTCCAGGAACTGAGATAAACGCAAGCGTCTCGACGGTTGCGTTATTTGTCCAACCTCGAGTCTGCCAATATCCGGAATATGGAGAGGCAGCGAGTTCAATCTTGTTAATCCACTTTGCGCTCATCATTCCGTAGAGGCCAGGAATCACTGCCCTAAGTGGATACCCGTGCTTTGTCGGCAACGATGCATCATTCATCTCGTATGCTAAAATGCTGTCAGGCATTACCGCTTTGGAAAGTGTGATCCCGACACTATAGCCATCAACAGAGTAGAAGATCACGTACTGAGAACTTGACTGGGCACCGCCCGCATCATTGAATAGATCCGATATTTTTACTCCAGTCCATTTCGCATTGCTTATGAGATTGCCATTGATAATATTGCTAACACATTCAAACGTTGTATACTGCTCGGTTTGGGGAAGATTCTGAAGATCCGCAAGTGCATAATTCTTTGGATTCCCGATCAGTCCACCTAACTGCAGATTCCAAGTCGATGCGTTGACTGAAGGATCGAAAATGTCAATCGCGACCCTGTAAAAATTGTCATTTGAAGTAACCTCGGAGTTCACGAGGCCAGCAAGGCGGGCATCGTTGAATATGGAGGGAGTTCCCGACATCGTGTATGAGGTACCAGAAGGGAGTCCGGCAGACGTGGAGTTTACTATCGAGGGAAGCAATTGATCAAGGCTTAGGAACGCTAGCCCCAATGCGCCGAGAGTTAGCACGCCCTTCTCGATAAACTCTCTCCTTGCCATCGATTTTGGCCTTATAGTGTACTGAATAGAGAAGGGTCCAGATGTTGCCACCTGCTGAGCTGGTCTCGAAGGCTTTAGGATATTGTCGAATTTATACTGCCAAGCAAGCGACACGGCGTAAATCGCTTGGATGAGTAATAATATCAATGGGAAGCTCCAAAAAGAACTGCTCGAAGCTATTAGCGCGCTCGTTCCAAACCATGACGATCCAGCAAGTGGGAAAACGATGAGACCGAAGAACATCCATGGGGCTATGGAATAAAGAAGAAACTTTTCAAATCTTGAGATCCTTTTGGCTTCTGCAATGTTTGGAGCGTACACCTTCTCAAAGAGGATGCCGAGGACGCCGTATGTGATTATCGCAATTGCCGTAGCAATCAAAAGTCCAATCTCGCCAGCAAGGTCACCGAGCTGCTGGACCGAAGGTTCCTGGATTGATTCTGGAATTATCTTGATGAAAGCTTCTATTGCGGATTCTGGTGGGAAGGGAACAAATCCTCCGAGCCTAAAGAAGAAGTTTACCGCCAAGGCAATGAGGCCCGCAGTCGATCCTCGCATGAATGGACTCCACAGGTTCCTCAGCCTGCTGCCCTCTCTCGGGGTCTTGGTGGCTGTGGCGCTCAATCAGGTTTCCTTCCGTGATACCTGTTCATCGAATATATACGTTGCATTTTGGAAAGAAATTCCCTAGAGAGGTTTCTTCTACGCCTAACGGGCAATAGTGAATGTCGCGGTGGCAATAAGCATCTCGTTCTGCATGGATCCTCCTTGAAGGAAGTAGAGCTGGATGTTCTCGAATGTTGAAGCTGGATTGCCAACAAGCTCTATCCAGAATAGGCCTGTACCGTTCTTGTCAGCCTGAAACTCCGAAGCGGCGGTTGTGTTCATAGTCATCGACTGTGTGGATATAGGGGCTGTTTGCATCGAGCCCGCCGCAAGTGTACCTTCTACGAGATATGTTCCGGTCGATACAAGGCCTTCAGCATGGATTGAAACAGCGTAATCATTCATTCCCACAGGGGCGGTGAGAAGTAATGCGTTTCTGATCATTGCTCCCGACGAAGGAGCGAACGCGTAAGAGTAGTTTTGAGTCATTGTCTGTGTCAGGGTCTCGCTCATGACATTTGTATTTGTCACAACGACTGTCTTTGGACTGTTTAGCGCTGTACCGTAGAGGCCGAAACCCAGTCCAGCGACTGCAATTAAAACTATGAGTGTCCCTGCGAATGCGACATTCGTTACACCACTCTTTCGGTCACTAAATTTAATCATGTTCTGGACGGTTTGGGGCAATATATTTAGTGCGATTTCGATCTTAATTACAAGTCATTTCATAGTCTCTTCAAAGTCTCTTCAAGATCGCTACGCAACGCCGTCTTCAGACTTGAAGTTCAGCTTATTGCATATTTCCTCAAAAAGGTCGATGTGAGCCTCAAGCCAAGGATTGAGGAAGTAGGTTAATCCGTAATGCTCTCCCTGAGAGGTCACTAGGTTATTCTTTTTTAGAACCTCGATGTGATGTTGAATTGCTCTATAATCGAGTTTCAGCTTGATAGAAAGCTGGTTGAGGTTGCTGGGTCGCTTCAACAGTTCGTGGATGATCCTAGCGCGGTTTTCGCCGCCTCTCGTGCCACCGAGAAGGTACCACAGGAGCCGACGCAGTTCTGGGTCATCCGGCATAAAATTGTGAAACCTGAATCAGCCTATATATCCATTGAAGCTTTTAGTTTTTGGATCGAGCGGATTTTGAAAAAGAGTTAAACGCTTATCAAAATTGCATTTCTTTTCGCAAATAGAAGTGCTGTCAATGGAGACGATGATGATAATCACAATTGGCCTCGCCAGTGTGAATGCAGTCATTCTGGCAGTTCTTCTATTTCTCTACGGAAAGATTGTGCTCAGAACAAAGGCAATGTACGCGATCGGGTTGTTGATCTTTGCATTGCTCTTGCTAGGGCACAACATGCTCACCATCATCGCGTACATCTCAATGGCTCCCTTTTTTGGGTCGGAAGCACTACCATTTCTTTCTGGCATGGCGGCTCTGGAGCTAGGCGGCCTAATTGTCTTAATGAAGATCACATTGTAGAATCACCGAGAAATCATTTCTCCAACTAGGAATCTTTTGTGCCTCAATTCCTACCATAGTTCTTCTGAGAATGAGAGCTCCCATATTGCAGAATCCTAATTATTTTCACTTTCGAGATTGGGTCAAGTCTTCCGCAACGTATAATCGCCGGGCAATTTCTAGAAGTTAGTCAAATGGTCATAAGATGCAACTGGGTTACCACCGACCCGCTTTACATAGAATATCATGATAAGGAGTGGGGAGTCCCAAAGCACGATGACAGGGATCTTTTCGAGCTCCTGATTTTGGAGGGTGCGCAAGCAGGATTGAGCTGGATTACGATTTTGAGAAAGCGGGAGAACTATCGTAGAGCATTCGATAACTTTGATCCGAAGAAAGTGGCAAGATACGATGGTAGTAAGGTTAGAGAGCTCCTTTCTGACAAAGGAATCGTCAGAAACAGGCTCAAGATAATGGCGACAATACAGAACGCGAGATCACTCATCGCGGTGCAGGATAAATTCGGAAGTTTTGATGAATACATCTGGAAATTCGTCGGAGGGAAACCGAAGAAAAACGCTTGGAAATCATTGGAGGAGATACCTTCGAAGACTGCCGAATCTGATGTGATGAGCAAGAATCTGCTTTCTAGGGGCTTTCGCTTTGTCGGCGCGACAATCTGCTATTCATTCATGCAGGCGAGTGGGATGGTCAATGATCATGTCATGACCTGTTACAAATATAATCAGATCAAAGATCGAGCTCGCTACGCGAGCCGCTGAGTTCGAGTCACCTGCGGGCTCTGATCTAATAACCCATTCTTGTCAACCGAGCCGAAAGCCCCTTAATTTTGACTTTTCAGCTTCTCTTCTTGAACCCGATGGTTCGGTCTCTTGGAATCTCGTTGAAGCGATCAGGAATCATGTACCTATGACAATCAGCGAGGGCCCAATGCAGACATTGACATAAGCCCCAGCACATACACTGACATAGCAACCTTCTACAGGACAGAAATATACAGTATTCAACACAATCATTCCATATAACAAGCCGTCCCAATGACGATTAAGAGAATTCCGAAGACATTCGATGGTTTTCGCAGCCCAAAAATTGTAGGAATATCGATCAGGGTTGGAATATTCCTATACGAATTTTGCTTTCAATGAGGTTAAACTACTACACGCTGATAGGTTGTGCTTCAATCAAGAATTGACACAGCAATCTACTGCCGAGGACATCAGGGGAGAGTCGCTCGAAGACCAAATTGGGAACACTCCGATAGTGAGGCTGAAAAGGATAGTTCCGAGAAATATCAAAGCGTCGATTTTCGCAAAACTTGAGCTCAACAACCCTGGTGGGAGCGTCAAGGATAGATGCGCCCTTGCGATGATCATGGATGCTGAACGAAATGGACGTCTCAAACCAGGAGTGAGCACAATTATCGAGGCCTCTTCTGGTAACACAGGAATCGGACTCGCAGTGCTCTCGGCGACACGTGGCTATAGGCTGGTAATAACTATTCCAGAAAAAATGAGCGCTGAGAAGAAGAATCTTCTCAAAGCGTACGGTGCCGAAATTATCGTAACAAAGAATCTGCCCCATGCTGACCCGAACAGCTACATCGAGGTCGCAAAAAGGATCTCAAGGGAAACCCCGAATGCAGTTTTCATGGACCAGTGCAACAATCAGGCAAATGCTCGCGCACACTATGAAACTGGTCAGGAAATTTACAGACAGATGAAAGGAAGGAAGATTTCTGCTCTAGTCGCAGGAGCTGGAACTGGCGGAACAATCAGCGGTGCGGGAAAGGAGCTGAAGAAACTCGCACCGGGAATCAGGATCATTGGCGTCGACCCGGAAGGATCAGTGCTTTCAGGAGGAAGAGATGCGCCATACAAAGTGGAGGGGATAGGTTACGATTTCATCCCAGATACTCTATGGCCTGGCGTAGTTGACGAGTGGGTGCGTGTCTCGGACAAGGACGCATTTCTCACAGCGCGCAGACTCGCTCGGGAGGAGGGAATACTAGCAGGCGGCTCTTCAGGAGCAGCTATCTTTGCAGCTCTAAGAGTCGCACCGCGATATGGTCCAAACGACAACATCGTCGTGATACTACCTGACACAGGAGAGAGATACCTTTCCACTGTGTATAACGACGAATGGATGATAAAGAACGGCTTTCTCGAAGCTCAACCCCCTAATTGAAGAAAGAAGATAGGAGTGAAATTTAGTTTGACAACAATTACAACGACCAGACAAAATGGGAAGAGAAAAGGTAAACCAGATCTTGGATTCGCAACAAAGGCAATCCATGCCGGGCAAAGACCTGATCCTACGACAGGTGCTATCTCGCTCCCGATCTACCAGACAACAACGTATGCGCAGGAAGCCGTCGGAGTCAACAAGGGGTTTACCTACAGCCGCACTGGAAATCCGACAGTCTCAGCGCTGGAAGAAAACCTCGCAGTTTTGGAAAAGGGAGTTGGAGCGGCATGCTTTTCCTCTGGCCTTTCTGCAATCACAGCGCTCTTTTCTCTATTGAGCAATGGAGATCATGCAATTATCGGGAATGTTGTTTATGGCGGCACTCCTAGACTAGCAGACAACATTTTCTCAAGGTTTGGAATCAAATTCTCTTACGTCGACACAGCGGATGTTGATGCCGTCAAATCAGAAATCAAGGGAAATACTAAGCTTATTTTAATCGAAACACCCGCCAACCCGACGCTGAAGCTCTCCGACATTCAGGCGCTTTCCGAGATCAAAGGAGAGGTAAAGCTCGTCGTTGACAATACTTTCTACACTCCCGCGATTCAGATTCCGATAGACCTCGGCGCAGACATTGTGATACACAGCACCACGAAGTACATCGAAGGGCACAACACCACAATCGGTGGCGCGATCGTAACAAAGAGCAAGAAAGATCTTGAGGATCTCAAGTACATCCAGAACGCAGCAGGATCTATTGCTGCGCCGTTCAATTCCTGGCTCACGATCCGTGGGCTCAAGACGCTTGATCTCAGGATGAAAAAACACAGCGAGAATGCCCTTGCGATAGCAGAATACCTCGAGTCGCACCCGAAAGTGTCTAAGGTTCTCTATCCTGGCCTTTCGAGTTTCCCGCAGGCCGCGCTTGCTAGGAAGCAGCATCACAGTGTCCATGGAGGAATGTTGTCATTTGAGCTGAAAGGTGGAGTGAAAGCTGGGCTAAAATTCGCAAGCAGTCTTTCATTGATTTCTCTTGCAGAAAATCTTGGCGCTGTTGAAACAATGGTCACTCACCCAGCCACCATGACGCATGCCGCAATGAGCAGAAAGTCAAGGCTTGCTGCAGGAATCACCGACGGACTGATCAGAGTCTCTGTTGGCCTTGAGGATGTTGACGATGTGATCTCTGATCTCGATCAGGCCATCAAGAAAGCAACAACCTAATTTTTAACGGTCACAATTCAAATGACAGGGAAATCTAGCAGGAGCTTGAGTCCTGCGAAACTGGTCGATTTTTGTGTCGTCAAAGAACGTTGGAATTGATATTGTGGGATTCGGTCCCATAGGTCGGGACCTGGCAAAGAAGCTCGTTGGTTCTGGAGGCAGATTCTACATTGCATCGATCTCCGACTCTAGTGTCACGATTTACCCAAAGGATGATTCTCAGGTTCTTGAAGCAATCAGGTGGAAGGAAGAGTCAAAGGATCACAAACTTTCGGGCGTTGCTCAGTTGAAACGCGGTGCTGAGGGCGAGACACTCCAAGGACTGGAGTACAGCGGTGCCTCCGTCGTGGTTGACGTTACAAACAGCGACTATGGAAAGCCCGAAGAGGCAAGAAAACGAGCACTCGCAGCGTTGGGAGCAGGAAAGCACTTTGTAAGCGCAAACAAAGTGGCGCTTTCAAACTACTTCAACCAGATTCTTGACCAAGCGAAGAAGAGAGGGCGCGCTATAGGATTTGGGGCGACTATCTGCGGGGCAAGACATGCGATCCGTGTAGCTCGATCCCTAGATCAAGGCGAGGTCCAGACTGCTTTCGCGGTCTTGAATGCTTCTACCACGTTCATTCTTTCAAAGCTCGAGGAAAACTCGACCCTTTCATTTGAAGAAGCGTGCAGCGAGGCCAGCACAACAGGGATTCTTGAGAGCGATTGGGGCATTGATCTAGACGGAGTGGATGCCGCGGCAAAGACTTCGATTCTTGCAAATGTCTTGTTTCCCACAAGGCGCGTGTCTATAAGTGACATTGCGAGGAGGGGAATCCGAGACAAAGATGGTATAGAGATGATTGAGTCGCTGAAGCAGGAGAGGCTCAGGAAAAGTTCACAACAAAAGATTCGCTTGGTCTCAGAAATTACAGGAAACAAGATCTCTGTCGAGCCAAGGATTCTCCCTAATGATTCCCCACTCGTGGTGTACGGACGATTCAACATCGTTTCCTTTACTACGACTAACCTAGGAGAGATTTCAATCAAAAGCCTCGGCGGTGGAGTCTCGCTCACCGCATCAATCCTTCTTTCAGACATTAGCGAAGCTGCATATGGGAAGAAGGACTAGCTCAGAGCTTTTAGTGCAAGGGGAAAGACTATATCCTCTTCCTCTCGAAAGTGCTCGCGAAGATCTAGCACGAATTTTTTGATTTCATCGCGCGTCGCATCAGGAGATTCTTTGGGAAGCTTGTCAAGTCTTCGTTCGAGGAACTCCGAGACCCACCTGTGTTCCTGCATGACCTTGACCGAGCTTGCCGAGTCTGATTTTTCCTTCTCCATAATCACCCTCATGACTCGAGCCTCCTCTTCGACAGCGTGCCTAAGGATCGTCACTTTGAGCTTCCTTAGCAGCGCAATAGCCTGTTGTGGATCGCCCTTGGAAGAGTTCTCTACTTCGTCAAGTATTGGAAGCAACAACACGTGTTCTTTCTTGAGTCGCTCTATCATTTGGGGCATCGGCTCGTTGAAATCGATCTTGTAGTCCATCAGAAAGCCCTATTCAATTGACTATTCTCAGAAGTAAAAGAATATTGCTTCCATCATGGACAGGTTAATCTTTGTCGCCTCAACACAATAGACTGATTTGTGCTGAGCGCGAATTATTCGTTGTTTGTTAATGCTTCATAGAATAGACTCTTTTCACAACCTTGTCATTCATCTCCTACTGAATAGGAATCTCGTAAGTAGAGGTAAAGCCATGGTTTTAGAGCTTGGATACAATAATTCCAATGAAACCATAGGAAGCTACAATTCCTGGTTCTGTTGAATCTTCGAGTGATGAGCCGTTGATCTCTTCGACCATTTCGTGAAGCTGGTAAAGATAGTATTCTCTAGAGACACCTTAGCTGAGGGTCAAAGGATTCACTATAACTTTGTCAAACCACACCAAAGCCTAGAGGGAATGCCCCAGCTCAAAGAGCGAATATTACTGCTGGAAATTCATGGAGAGATTTATTAGAAAGAAGTCTTACCTCAAAGGGGGTTCCTTGAAGCCCAAATCCAAGATATTGGTTGTAATAGTCGTCTTGGTAATCTTCTTTGCAACACTAATCGGCTTTTACGCGGCCTCAGATCATGCAAAACCAGACAATTCTTCTTCCTCTACAATCTCTTGTTCAAACAATGGATTCTCTGAATTGATCACAACAACCATAAGCAAAGGGAACGGTACGACGGTTGAAACCATAACGGCTTATGGTTTCTCTACTTGCTAAAAAACACCCGAAGATTCAACACTCATGTAAGATGCTAGGCTAGCGATCCCCAAGCCTGCCATTTTTTGCCAGTGGTTGAGACTCTATTCGTCGATTGAGTTAAGCTTTCTCTCGTAGCTCTTCTCGTTTCTTGATTCGTATGGCTCTCTTCTAGACAGCATCGTCCAGATTATTTTGAGCATCTTGCTTGCGGTTGCGACGATTGCTTTCTGGTCTCCTCTCCTGTGTTTGATGCGCTCGTAGAATGCATTCAGTCTCTCGTCATGGTTGACTGCGACTCTCGCGGACTCGACCATTATCCACCTGATCATCTTCGAGCCTTGTTTGGTTATGCTTCCGTAGTATTCCACGCTTCCCGACTGATGCATCGATGGAGCCAGCCCAGACCACGATACGAGCTTCTTGTAGTTTGGAAACCTCTTGATGTCTCCAATCTCTGATTTCAGT
>DAIDAB010000067.1:9166-9416 GCA_027310845.1 bacterium
CTCCAGATAGTTGTCGAGCATCAATCTATCAAGAGAAGATTGGAACTGGAGTGATTTGAGCCATTGCATCCCTGATTTTCCGAACAAATCTGAGAACTCGTTGTGCTCCAGCCCGTTCTTGTCTATCAATGCGTGTACTTTGTTCTTCACCATCGTCCTTATCTTGACGATGGACAATCTGTGCCTGATTAGTGCCCTGATCTCTCGAAGCTCTTGAGGTGGGACGTAGCTTTCTGCGATGAGGTCAGAC
>DAIDAB010000068.1:0-243 GCA_027310845.1 bacterium
GTAATATCCTCATGTGAGAATTTTTCATCAGGCTGGGTGTAGAAGGTCAACACGCGGTTCTTTGTCGCGTCAATGAACTGATCAAGAACCACGTAGCTGCCCACTCTAATCTTTGGATTAATCGCGCCAACGGATGCCGTAGCGAGTACATATTTCACCCCAAGTTCTCGAAGCGCTTTGATGTTTGCCCTATAATTGATCAAATGCGGCGGAAGGGAGTGTAGAGGCCCGTGGCGCAGCATC
>DAIDAB010000068.1:275-9361 GCA_027310845.1 bacterium
GACCGATCTCTTTTTTGTAGAGATCGTACAGCCCGCTTCCTAGGATTATCCCAATCTTTCTGTTTCCAGGCATAACTGACTACACGTTTGGAAACTTGATCTTATTCCCTTGGAGTCTTCTGCATTATTTAAAATGGAGCAAGCCTAGATTGCTAATCTTTCTGCAGCGTTCAGGATAGATAGAGTCCCGAGAATAGCCTCTTCCAGACGTACTGTTGCAACTTGCTGGAAGGGGAAGGTATTGAGATACATTGCTTTGGGGAAATCAGAGACAGAGGAATGATCCTGCTTCAGCATCTTGTCAACTCCCAAATCTGGCGAGCCAAAGCAAACGAGTATCCTTTCTGCTGACGAAGACCTAGAGGTGAGTTCCAACCATTTCTCAATCACGCTTACACCCAATCTGCTCGTTAGGATCGTCAACTCAAAGTTTGCACTGCGAAGGAATCTCGCCAAGCTCGGTGCCCTTCTGACCTCGTATCCCCAGTATGTGTCTTCTGGTCTCGGGGCCTGTACTGCATTGATAGGATTTGTCGATTCTATCTTCACTGTGACTCTTTGCCCAGGCTGTCCATGACCTTTGTACCTTGCAAATTCCCTTGCTCCCACGTCTGCACGAAGTTCCCCGTTTTGCATCATAAGGACAGCGTCTCTCACTTCCCCCACCTGAACTCGGGCTTCTTTCATATGGTGCGGAATCTTCAACGGAGGAAGTAGGCCTGCAAATTCGAGATCTGTCTTTTTTCCTATCAGACGCCGGCGAAGGTATTGAGGGGTTTCAGCGTACTCGAAAATCTGGCGTGCGGTCTCGTAGTCCTTGTCAAAATTTGCGCTCGCGTCTCGATAGATGTAGATCCTCTCTGCTCCAAATATGGCGGCTGCACGAACGATCTCACCAGCTTTTATCGTCCTCCCGCGCAAGCTCTCCTCATCGATAAAAAGGGAGTCAGGAATCGCAATTGAAATCAAATGAGGCATTTGAGCTCTCTCCTAAACCAATCCTAAAAAGAAAGCAAAAGAAGGATTAATTAGAGTTCAGTGTACTATCTGAGGCCTGAACACTATTCTTGCATACAATTCACATTGGAGGACCAGGATTGCGCCTATCGATCGCCGAGAGGATCAAACCCTCTGCGAGTTGGAGAAGACTTTCAAAGAATGTTAGTTCAGCCTATAGGAAGGCTTACCCGATTATCCAGAGTAAAACCGTGAAATAGTGGTAAAAATCTATCATTAGTCCCTGCATAGACCAGTTTTGTTTGTTCCGCGTGATTCTCGAAATGTCTGACGATACGACCAAGGAAACTAATCAAGAAAAGGAAGACGCGGCTCTAAAGATGCTGAATGCAAAAAGAATGATTGAGCTGCGCAAGCGTGCAAGTACTGCAAGGACTGTGAGTGAAGCAAAACAAAAGCCAAAACCTCTCTCTGACAGGGAGGTTTTGCTAAAGGCCTTGAGCGACAGGGGGGACGAGGTCTTGTATAGCGCCGAGGCATCTTATCCGAGAGAGATGGCAATCCTGATCCCGAAGCTTGCGAGCCTAATCAGATCTAGGCAGGTTGAGACGATATCAGGAGGCGACCTCCTCCAATTCCTTCGATCTATTGGCCTTCGAGTAAGTGTTCAGACCTCAATTTCCGTCGCAGAGCACGGCAAGACTGTGAGCCTTGCAGACAAGTTGAAACAACAAGATTAGTACGTCCTTATCCGGACGCTTTTCGAAGCTGATTCAATTTCCATCTTGTCGAGGATTGCTTTCTCTATTCCGATCTTCCTTACTGAAAGGTCTGCCGCACTGACCGATGTTAACAGCGATTCCTTGATGTCTCTTGATTCCGAATATCTTGCCGCAAATATTGCAAGCATTATGTCTCCAGCACCAGTGGTGTCCAAAGCATCGACTTCGTGGGGTACTGCCCTGAATCTTAATTTACCGTTCTCAAGAAGATCTACAGATTCGCCTCCCGAGGTAAGCAAGATGTAGTCGACAAATTTCGAGATTTGCCTAATTGAAGAATCGACGTCCCTGCTTCCAGTCCAAGCGCACAGTTCTTGTCTGTCAGCTTTGAGGAAATCGACGCCAGAAAGGGAAGAGATGTCCAGTCCCAAGTGCATCGACACCTCTGATGTCCTCCGAGTGATTCTCCTGACAAAACCCTGTGAATCTATCAGTACAACGCCGAATTCTTTAGACAAACGATCCAAAAGCGAAACGGAGATTTCTCCAGCGATCGGATTTAGGACAAGCGTCTGATTATGAGATGTCTTGCCGATGTAGCTTTGGAAATCGTGAATTGTGAGCTCCCTACAACGCGCGAGGAGCCACAGTCTCCTAGGATCTGAGCTTCTGTCTATTCGAAAAGAAGTGGTCTTTTCATTTGAAACGCGGCATTTCTCAATATCAATTCCTCCTCTGTCTTTGAGGAGAAGGGACCATTTGGAGGGGAAATCAAAGCCAACTCTTGTCACGATCGAATTGGCGTATCCCATGCTTGAAAGTGCGAGCGCGGAGTACGATGCAGCACCACCGAGTGCAGCCCGTGGTTTCACCTGATCAACCGAATCAATTATCTGATCTATCGCCACATGACCCGCGACTACCACAGGCGCGGTGTCTTGCTGATTCAGGTCATTGCTTTCTGCGGGCATTGCAGCTCTGCAAGATCTGTCTGTCCGAAAGTAGGAGAATTCCTTCTGGCACCCTAGGAACTAGTCTCAAAAACGGGCCGCTTCGAGATTAATTTTGGCAGTGGCAAGGGTAGCCTAGGTTTTCCTTCGAGATTGGTGTCTATCTCAAGCAGCAATTTTTCCATTTCATATTCAACGGTCTGACCAGTTGCCCTGACCCTTACAGAAAGCTTCGATTGGTCCAAAGCCTCCTTCTCTCCAAGCACGACAATGTATGGAATCCATTCTTTCTCTGCATCGCGTATTCGCTTCCCGACGCTTTCTTCTCTATCGTCCACATCAGCCCTTATCCATGATTTTTCAAATTGGAGCGCAAGCTTTTCTCCCAGTTCGACGAACCGCGACGCCACGGGAACGAATCTCACATGAGTCGGGGAAAGCCATACTGGAAGAGATGGTGTTTTTCCCTGCTTTTGCTCCAAGGCGGCCTTTTCCAGAAGTCCATAGATGTCTCTTTCAATTGCGCCTGAAGGAGAATTGTGAAGGATCAATGGGGTCTTTTTCTTCCCATCTTCGTCAACGAAAGTGATTCCGTAACGCTCGGCATTTTCGATGTCAATTTGATCTGTCGAAAGCGCAGACGCTTTGTCCAAGTTGTCCACGAAGTTGAATTCCCATTTTAGCACGAAGTAGAAAATTCTCTCACGCCACATTTCAACCAATGCGGGCTTTCCATTAAGCCTGATGATCGATGCAATGAACTCCTTGTTCTCTTTGTAGAAGTCCTCAGTAAAGCGTATCGCAAGTTCATAGTCGTCTGAGCTAAATCCGATTTCATTGAGAACGCTCTGGGAAAGCTGGAACCTCTTTGGGAATTCTTCTTTTGCTTGGGCAATATCCTTCACGATGGCATGGCAGTCAGGCATCGTGAATGCTCGTAGCCGTCTAAGGCCAACTAGTTCTCCGCTCTTCTCTCTTCTGAAAGAATAGCGCGTCAGCTCATAGATTTTTAGCGGAAGCTGTTTGTATGAAAGTTGAAGGTCCTTTGCAATCAGAAACTGACCGAAACACGCAGCAAAACGCAAGAAATATTCCTTCTCATCAGACTTTACGATGTACTGCCTTGCCGGGAATCTGTTTAGGTAGCTTGCCAGGGCAGGGTGCTCCAAATCATACATGATAGGAGTCTCCACCTCCACCCCACCATACTCATGAACTCGCTGTGTGATGTAGCGCTCCAAGAGCGACTTGACAAGCCGTCCCTTTGGGTAGAATCTCAAGTTGCCGGAATCTGAGGCAGGTTCATAGTCCACCATACCGAGCTTCTTCATCAATGTGACATGTGGAGGAGCTTGCTGAACTGCCCTCACTTTTGAGACCTCGTAGTTCTTCAGGCGCTCCAAATTCTTGTGCTTTGCAAAATTGAACTCCGATACAGGAGTTAGGTTCCCCTCGAGATCTATTACGTGCCAAGTCGATTTGAGAGTTTCTTCAGCTTTAAGGGCGGCAGAGATTAGCTCTTTTTGTCCCTGTTCCTTCGGAGTCTCGGCCCTAGGAGAGAAGAACTTGGATTGTTCGGCAAGCGGGTGTCCCTTCACTTTCATCAAAAGGGCTTTGTTCCAGCCGAATGGAACGTGATGAACGCTGAACCCTTGAGTCCTTGCTTCATCCTCGAGTTCTTTTAGAATCCTTCTCGCATCTTCTGGCTTTGCAAGGGTCGAACTCAAGTGAGCATAAGGGTATACGACAATCGAGTCGGAGCCAAGCTGTTTTCTTGTCTTTGACAGTTCTTCAACTGCCTGTGAGATTACTGATGAATCATCGCCTTGTTCGACACTGACAAGCAGGAGCACAGCTTCCTCAATGGTTCTCTTCTCCTTGGTTGTTTCCTCCGCAGACGGAATCTCCTTCTTCACAGGTTGGTATTCCACCTGGTCACAGTGCAGCTGAAGTATTTTCACGCCGTACACTCTATCCTAAGTCAAATTCTTGTGCAGAACTTAAAGTGGTGCTTAAACTTTCACCAAGTGATAGAATCGGCCCTATTTGAATCGCACACGATCCAGTTCCCTATCCTTCTTGGTTGATTTTTTCCATATCTTGTAGTGTTCGTGGCAAAGAAAAGCCCGTCTTTCTCCAGATACCTTGAGGCCGCTGTTTGCAACTGCCTCACGGTTAATCGATCTCTCCGCAGAATTCGTGCATCCAGAGACTGAGCAATTAACTCCCTTTCCAACTTTTCCCAAGAAATCATTCACCAAGTATGCCGACTGATTCTTCTAAATCAGGAGCTCGCGATATGGGCATTTTGGCATTGGGTATAAACGTAACCCTTCAAGCGCAAAATAGAGTCGCAATCGGCGAAGTCGGAGTAAGTTTATCTTGAGGATCTCAATCTTGCAGCTTCAAGAACTATGGTTGCCAAGAGTATTTCGAGAACGGATAGGGGGGAACGACTTCTGATTGGTAAAATCCTCGTCCTTGCATTTATGAGAGTAAATGGAAAATGCGGAAAAGAGGTTAATCTCTCTCCTATAGGTTAGCTTTGGTCGTGATTCGTCTACGAGCCTAAGAAATTGATCTCTCCTGAATTTGATCCTTAAACAACCCGTGCGCGATGCCGCGATTGCTGTAGCCGTAACTACTTCCGACTCTGCTATTCTTGCATCCCAGTCAATACAAGAGCCATTGAATGTTATTAAGCGCTCCAAAGCATTTCATCTGGCATTTTCACCGTTGAAACATCTTGTGAAGAAACTGGGAGCAGATCCTTCTAACCAGGAGCGAAATAGATCAAAATCTTCAAACACAATTTCGGATTGCAGTCAATTCGCATGCAATGTAGCGTACGCAATCCCTGAGTGAGGACACCCGCTTAAATCGCATGTAGAATGCGGATTCCAAACATCGCGACAACAGATACGGGACTAACCGCCGTCTGAAGTTTCTGGATTGGTCTTGTCCTCTTCCCCGGTGCTCTGAGGGGGCAATGGAGCTTTTTGCTGCTCAAGTGCCTTGTTTGCTCTTTCCCATATGGATTGCAACCTCGATTTGGGAATTGTAAAAGTCGGTTTCTCTTGCACAAGACCCTTTGGCCTCCACAATAAAACTACGAGTAAGAGGACCCCAATTGCAATCGGTTCTACCGCATTGATGTCGACCGGCAGAGAAATACCATTGGCCAATATGCAAGTCCTTGCTTGGTCGATAGTGGTCGTAATTCCCACAAACGCAGCTGTTCCTACACCCACCCCCAAATTGTTTGCCGCTCCCCCTAGAATCACTATAACAAAGGGGTAGAAAGTCCATTCTGTCCTAAGAAAAGTTGTTGGCGAAATCGCTGGTGACCAGAGTACAAACAACACACCCGCTATTCCGCTTAATGCTGACGCAATAATCAGTACGTTGCGCCTAATTCCAACAGTATCCTTGCCAATTGCCTCCGAAGACACTTCGTTGTCGCGAACAGCCCTCAGCATCCTTCCGAGTGGAGATCTCGCAACCCTTTCTACATACAGATACACACCAACCGCCGCCACCCCAAGTATTACAAGAACCACAACGTCCCGCAATCCTTGTGTCGGAACAGTCCAAAAAACTGGATCTGGTATCAGCAGTCCCTGTGTCCCACCCGTTATTGGATAGTATGCTGTAACGAATACGCGAAAGAACTCTCCGGCTGCAAGGAGAAGCATTCCAAGGTAATCCTCTCTAAGTCTAATCGCAGGGAAAGATGCCAGATAGCCTACAAAGGCGGCGACTCCCGCACCTACGGCAAGGGAGAAGAGAAACAGCTCAATGCCGAAATAGGAATGGCTGAGAATGTACTGATTTATGTCATTGCTGAACAGGGCCTGAGATCCAATGACATCACTTGAGCTCAAGTTCAAAGCATATAGGGCAAGCCTATATGAGAGAGAGCCAGCTATCAAACCACCTGCGGCTACAAAGAGAACCTTCCCAAAATTCGGTACTCCCGTGAATCCGAATTCAAGATTTACAGTAAGACTCACCACCAGGTATACACAAAAAATTATACCGGCACCAATGAAAACGGAGATTAGGTCTATCTGTGTGTTGCCACATGCGACAGGTAACGAGGGAATAGCCATTATCTGAGCACCCCAACTCGTTTTGCAAATTTTCGCCAATTTACGGCCATGAGTCCTTGTGGAGCGACGAGTAGGACTATGATCATGATGACTAGGGGGATTCCCTTTTGAAAATCATTAACTTGGGCCCCTACATTGGGGCCATACATGGAACTGACTAATTTGACTAATGCTGAAGTCAGATACGTTTCCCCAGCTCCAATTATTAATCCACCTATTATTGCGCCATAGATACTTGCGAGTCCGCCAAGAACACAACCGGCGAAAATGTCCACAATGATTAATGAAGAATTGCCTTGCGGGGTTGCAGTCCAGATCGCAAACAACCCACCGGCAAGCCCGGCTATCCCTCCAGCCAGAAACCAAGACACGAGATTAACCCTATCAACGTTGATGCCCACAGTCCTGGCAAGGTTTGCATTTTCAATCGCCGCTCTCATTGCGACCCCAAACTTTGATTTAGTCAACAACAGATACAAACCAAATGCGAGAGCCAAAAGAACGACTGGAGCTACGAAAAGAAGTCCACTTTCGCCGAAGATCCGAAGATCTGGCAGTTGACCTAAAATGTAGAATTGCCCGCCATATCCTTTGTTATTCAGAATTCTTCCATACTTACTTCCCATATAGTCAACGAATAGCTCGAAAATTCCAGTAAAAATAATGTCAACTGCCAATGTTGCTATCATCAAGACAACAAGAGATGAGCCTCGACGAATCAGCGGTCGAAGGACGATCAAGTACATCGCCACAGCCGAGAGACCGCCAAATGCAACTCCTATCGGTATGGTCAGATAAGGGCTTTGTACATCCCAGAGAATAAAGGAAGCAGCTGATGCGTAAGTTCCGACTACGACAAAATCACCCACAGCAAAATTTGGAACCTTCGTAGTAAGATAGGTGACTGTCAGTCCAACACACATCAATCCCACAAGTGATCCGTAGATTATGGAATTCGAGATTGTCGGATCTATCATCCCGTTCTTATGCGCGCGGAAGCCGTGAAGAGTTAAATAGTTTCTCATGTTTCGCCAAAAGATATGCATAGACCAAATGCGGAACGTTCAGGTGTTTCCACGACAATTGCTACTGTCCTCTTGGTGGTTGGACTAGTGGTTGGGGCAGGAATTGGTTACGCGGTAACAAGCATCTCAACTACAACTAACACTACATCAGGCGGGCTTCCCGCAACTGTCAGCATCGGGGTTCTTGATGACCTAACAGATGGGTTATCCGGTGAAGGAATAAAGATCAACTTTACGGTCCATCAAGCAATAACCGACATCAACAATTATATCGCAGGGACGTCTTACGCGGGCAAGGTCAAATTCAATGTGGTCGTTGAAAACTATGCCCTAGATAACACTCAAGCACAAAATGCCATGAACACGTTCAAGTCCGACGGAATCAGTGTAGTTGTCGGGCCGCTAAACAGCGGGACCGCACAAGCATTACTTTCCTTCGCAGACTCGAACCAAATAGTCATGATCAGTCCCTCATCGACATCCGCAGCTATAGCGATTCCAAACGATTATCTCTTTAGAACAGCACCAACTGATGTTGTTCAAGGACAGGCTGATGCTCGAATGATGTTTCAAGATGGTGTCAAATACCTCGTACAGGTGTACAGGCAGGATACTTATGGAAGCGGCCTAGCCAACTACACCAAGGCGAATTTCATTGCTGACGGTGGAACGGTTGTGGCAAGCATACCATATGATACTACATCAACAAACTTTGCTACAACTCTATCTTCCCTCAACAGTGACTGGTCAACAGCAGTAAGCGCTGCAGGTGGCAACAACAATTCAGTTGCTATTCAGCTCATAGCCTTCGATGAGGGCGCTACTCTGATACAACAAGCAAGCACTAGCTATCCTAACCTTCTAAAGACCGCACAGCCGTGGTATGGAACGGATGGGGTGGAAGGCGAGACTGTTTTTACAAACTCAACAATAGCTTCCGCAATCCAAGCTGTCAGACTTCCATCTTCAGTCTTCGGTTTCACAAATAGCAGCAAGACACAACCCCTTACTGCTACCAGCCAGACTTGCGACAGCTACCCGTTAGGCGCATATGACGATATGTGGATTGCTGCCCTTTCCTTGTTGGCGTGTGGAAAGAATAGCGGATCCTGCGTCCAGTCAGTCATAACCTCAGTTGCAGACAACTATTACGGAGTAACGGGATGGACAGAACTCAATGCTAACGGAGATAGAGCTGTATCGGACTATCTGATTTATTGCATCACGGGGCCTTCGTCGAACCTAGCGTGGACTGTGTGCGGATCTTGGTCATATCAGACAGACTCTGTAACCTGGACTCATCAACCTTCAACTTAGAGG
>DAIDAB010000069.1 GCA_027310845.1 bacterium
CTGCAACATCGAAAGATACAAAGGCGACGGGGGAAGACTCGTGAGAAACGCCGGTGGATCTGCAGTCCTTTTTGCAAATACTCCTGATGGTGCCGTCGTAAGAATGCCTTCTGGGAAGACTATCATCCTTCCGCCTAAATGTCGAGCGTCAATTGGCATTGTCAGCGGAGCAGGACGCGTAGACAAGCCATTTCTTAGAGCGGGTCCGAGATATCATCTCATGAAATCAAAGGGGAAGATTTATCCTCGAATGAGAGGAATCGCAATGGCCGCAGTCTACCATCCTTTTGGTGGAGGACGTCACCAACACCCAGGAAAATCCACCTCCACTTCGCGAAACGCGCCACCCGGGAGGAAGGTCGGGTTGATTGCTCCAAGAAAAACTGGAAGAAAAAGGTTGAGGACAGAGGTCACCGCGAGGTAGAGCATGGATGCCAAGAGAATACAAGTATCGCGGATATTCACTAGAACAGCTTCAGGGAATGTCGTTTGAATCATTCCTTGGTCTTCTGCCATCAAGACAGCGCCGTAGTCTTAACAGGGGAATCTCTGATGAGAAAAAGAAACTCATCGAGGAAACAAGGCATGCAAAGGAAGGAAAGCTGAAAGGTCAAATCAAGACCCATGCGCGGGACATGGTGATACTGCCCTACATGGCGGGTCTTACAATTCAAGTACACTCTGGAAAGGAATTCGTCCCCCTAGAGATTAAGCAGGAGATGATAGGACACTATCTCGGAGAATTTGTGATCACAAATAAGAAAGTACAGCATGGGACCCCAGGAATCGGCGCTTCGCGTTCCAGCTTGTATGTTCCTCTGAAATAATCTGGGCAAGAGTCGATGATTCGAGTCCGAGTCGGGGAATTATTCAGAATCAACGATAGGTATTTATTCCATATTCAGAAACCCAGTACTCTACAAGTGTTTTCAAAAGATTGCCTCTCTTCAGGTATAGCTTCCAGAGATACGACCCTCTTCTACATATCAGAGCTAGTGGTAGAGAGGTAGATGTATCCGCAAAGGCGGCAAGAGAGGTCTGTGTTTTCATCAAAGGAAAACTCCTGAAAGACGCAAAAGACTTTCTCGAGAATGTTCAGGACAAGAAAGCTGCCGTTCCTTTCAGGCGTTATAAGAAAAAAGGCTCTCACCACTCAGAAATTAGCGGTTTCCATACTGGGGCATATCCCGTAAAGGCCGCTCGTGAGGTCATGAACGTGTTGAACAATTTGGAGGCAAACGCGGAGTTCAAGGGGCTTGACCTTGATAGATTGAAGATTATTCATGCAGCCGCACATCGAGGTCGGATCATTCGAGCTTATACTCCCAGAGCGCAGGGGCGGTCGTCACCTTCGTTCAATACTCTTGTGCATATTGAACTGGTTGCAACGGAGGCCTAGAAAATGTCTACCGCCACCATCACCACAACCAAGAAAGTCATGAACAAATTCTCGCGCAACGCCGAGATAGATGAATTCCTGGAAAAAGAGCTGCGTGATGCTGGTTATGGAGGGGTTGACATTATGACATCTCCTGTGGGAACGAGGATCACGCTATATGTCCAGCGGCCCGGGCTTGTAATAGGCCGGCGAGGGATGGGAATTAGAGACCTCACCGAGAAGATGGAGAAGAAATTCTCTCTCCCGAATCCTCAGATTTCAGTCGTGGAAGAAACTTCACCCGAATTGAATCCCAGGATCGTTGCGTCGAGGATCGCACAGACTGTGATTCGCGGAACTGCGTTCAGAAGGGCTTCTATTTGGGCTCTTAATTCAATGATGAACGCAGGTGCAATGGGCGCTCAAATTGTGATCGCGGGAAAGCTTAGAAGCGAGCGTGCGCATTTTGAAAAGTACACTGCTGGCGTTGTTCCAAAGAGTGGAGACTCCGCTGAACAAGTGGTTCGGAGAGCGACAACTGATGTACTGTTAAAGATGGGCCTTTATGGCGTGCAGGTCCAGATCGCCATAAGGGATGCTGTCCCGCCAGATATTGAGTTGAAAGAAACCACACAGAAAGAGGTGGAATCTCCTTCAGAAGAAGCTATACATGCTACAGCCCAGCCAGGCGAACAGGTAGCTTTTAGAGAGGAGACACAAACTCCAGGGTCCTCGAGGCGAAGTTCCTCGAGCAAGAAGGAGGAACGTATTGAAAATGAAAAATCTTGAATCAAAAGAACTTGAAAAACTGTCTGATTCTGACCTCACCAAGAAGCTGAACGATCTTCGTTCCGAATTTTCTAAGCTGAAATCTGGAGCGGCCAGGGGCACTCTCAAGAAAGAACTCGGAGAAATCAAGACAGTACGGCGCAATATTGCAAGGGTGCTGACGTCGGTAAGCGCACGAAATGCGATGAAAAGGCAAGACACCTCTAAAAGCGCAGAAAATGCAAAGACAAAATCTGCGACCTCAGAACCTCGGCAGAAAGAATAGCGGAGATGTGCTCTGAGATGTTTGGCGGCCTCTTGATAGGGAAATCAATTCGGATTATCGAATCTACAGATAAGACCTTGGCAGGAATATCTGGTAGGATCATTGATGAGACAAAGAACACTCTCATTCTGATTCGCGGAGAGTCTAAAATGATTATACCAAAATCGATTGCATCATTCGAACTCTTGGACGAAAGAGGTTTGATTGTGTGTATTGCGGGTAGTGAACTCCTGGGAACGCCGCAAGAACGACTCAGCAAGATTTAGGATAGCTCACTGAAAAGAATGAGTGAAAATAATGTCGAAGACAAGAAACATCGGACTTGAGGTTAAGGCGCCCGGCCGGCTTTGCGAGGATCCAAACTGCCCATTTCACGGAGAGTTGAAAGTGCGCGGGAAAATCCTTACAGGCAAGGTTGTGAGCATTGCAGCGGGTAAGATGGCCGTAGTCCAGCGCGAGTCTTACAGATACAACAAGAAGTACATGCGTTATTTCAAAACCAGAAGTAAGCTGCACGCACATCTTCCTCCTTGCCTGGAATTAGCTGTTGGCGATGTTGCAACAGTGGCTGAATGCCGACCGGTCGCAAAGACAGTATCTTTCGTTGTGGTTCAAAGGATTCCTGTCGCCTCTGGAGTGGTGGCAGGAAGAGGGACGAGAACTATTTAGATCCGGTGGATTGAATGTCGTCAAAATCTAGAGCAGTATCCGCGAAGGGAGTCTCAGAATTCAAACTTTACATTACAAGAGCGATTCCGGTCACTGCAATCATCACATGCGCGGACAACACTGGAGCCAAAACCCTGAGAGTAATCAATGTCACGAGGTATCATGGAAGGTTAAAGCGAGTTCCGGCGGCGTCGGTGGGCGATCACGTCACAGTGGTAGTAAAGCGGGGGCCTCCAGAGCTCAGAAAGCAGACCTTCGGCGCAGTGATAGTTCGACAGAAATATGCTGTCAGGCGGATCAGCGGACAGAGAATAACTTTCGAAGATAATGCGGCAGTCATTGTTACGCCAGAAGGTGACCTGAAGGGAACTGACATCAAAGGTCCCGTGGCTGCGGAAGCGGCGGAGAGATGGCCTAGGATCGCAAACCTTGCGACCATGATTGTGTAAGTGGAGATCATGCAAATGAAAAGGGCTCAACTTTCGTCAAAACCAGGAAAGGTTCGAAAGAGATTCTTCACTGCCGAATTGCACAACAAGAACTCGCGCCAACCGAGGGCCGCACTTTCCTCTGATTTGAAGTCAAAATACGGTAGGAATTCAGTCCGCGTGAGGGTCGGGGATAGTGTCAGGCTCGTCAGAGGGGAGTATTCGGGCATCGAAGGAAAGGTGCAGAAGGTGTTCGCAAGTGACGGACTTGTGACAATTGAGGGCATAACCAGAGAAAAAATCGCTGGAGGCAATTCACCAGTGCACCTTCACACCTCAAATCTCGTGGTAACCAATCTGAACCTAGATGACAAGTTGCGACGAGAGAGACTGGAGCAGTCCAAATAGTAATACGTTGGAGAGTTGAAAGAAAATGGGAAAGAAGGGAGGAAGCCTAAAGACTAAGAGAGCAGAGGTTCCAGCTTTCTGGAAGATTTCCAAAAAGGATAAGCGATTTGTTGTTAGGACCGAGCCAGGTCCTCATCCAAAAGAGTATAGCTACCCGCTTCTAGTAGTTCTGCGTGACATTCTCAGACTCGGTGGGACTAACAAAGTGGTAACGCAAACTCTCAACGATGGTAAAATATACGTCGATGGCAAGATGGTGAAATCACCCAAATTTCCAATCGGATTGATGGATGTCATTAACATACCCGCGATCGGGAAGTCATTTAGAATCGTTCCTCGCAGAGGCGGCCTTGAACCTGTGGAGATTCCGAGCCAGGAAAAGGACTTCAAGATCTGTCTAGTCAAGAACAAATCAACTGTTAGGGGTGCAAAAATTATGTGCGGGCTGCACGATGGACGGGTGATTTTTCCAGCTGCGGAGGTTGACATTACCCCTGGCGACTCGTGCATTGTGAAGGTCCCTGAACAGGAATTTCAATCTAGTTTCAAGCTTTCAAAAGGTGGGTTCGCGCTCCTGATGCGCGGAGAAAGATCTGGAGAGGTTGTGACTGTTGAAGATCTAAAACCTGGAACATTTTCGAGAAATGCGATTGCTTCCGTTAAGCTTTCAGACGGAACTTCTTCTGAGCTTCCAACCAATATACTGATGCCACTCGGCAATCAACTACCAAACATCACTGTCTCGAGAAAGACGGCATCTTAGGAGCGAATTGGAATATGAGTGTAACAGTACAGCAGGAGAGAGCGAAGTCTTCTCAAGAGAACCAGCGAGTGTTGATAGGAAAAGTTGTTTTAAACATTGGCGTTGGAAGGTCGGGGGAAGCAATAGAACGCGCCCGCAGAGTCCTTGAGGATCTCGTGCATCAAAAGGCAAGCTCAAGAAAGGCAAGAAAATCAATTCGAGATTTTGGAGTGCACAAGGGAGAACCCATTGGCATGATGGTCACCCTGAGGGGGGCAAAAGCATTCGACGTTCTAAAGATACTTCTTCAGTCACATGAGAACAAGATCCAGTCGAGCTCCTTTGACAGATATGGCAATTGCTAATTTGGAATTAAGGAGCATATCGAGATTCCAGGTGTCAGGTACAATCCAGAGATCGGGATATTTGGTATGAACGTTTCTGTTGTGCTTGAGAGAGCAGGTTACAGAATCGCAAGAAGGACGAGAGCCCAAGGAAAGATCGGGAAGAACCACCGCGTCAACAGAGATGAGGCGATATCTTTCTTTAAGGAGAATTTTGGAGTCGAGGTTTTATAACATGCCAAAGGAAAGACATGGAAAGCCGAGAAAGTACGGCAAAGGTTCGCGGCACTGCAAACGATGCGGCCAATATGGTGCTCTTATTCAAAAATACGATCTCATGCTTTGTCGTCAGTGCTTCAGAGAAGTTGCCACAAAACTCGGCTTCAAGAAATTCGATTGATTTGGGAGTGAAATTATGCCATCCAACAATGTCTTAGGAAATTTGTTTGCAACCGTATACAACAACGAAATCAGGAACAAAAAGGAGTGTATAGTTTTGCCTGCATCGAAGTTAGCCTCTGCAGTATTGCGCTCTATGCAGATGAACAAGTACATCGGGGAATTTGAGTTCATCGACGATGGCGTCGCGGGAAAGTTCAAGATTCAGCTACTAGGAAGAGTGAATCGCTGCGGCGTGATTTCACCGAGATACAGTGTCAATAAGACGGGTTACATAAGGTGGGAGAGACAATTCCTGCCGGCCGTCGGAGTTGGAATTCTGATTGTTTCGACACCGCAGGGAGTAATGTCTCACATCGAAGCTCAGGAAAAGGGACTGGGGGGGAGGTTGGTAGGCTATGTCTATTGAACAACAGAAGGTGTCGAAGAAAAGGCAGAACTTGGATCTGTTTGTCGAGATCCCAACTGGAGTCCGCGCGAGCCTTGATTCAGATAAACTGACAGTCTCAGGAGTCCTAGGCAAAGTAAGACAAGACTTTTCAAAGGTACCTGTCAATCTCTCGATTCAAGGTCAAAAGATCTCAATTTCTACCCATGGAGCCAGGCGGACAAATCGGGCAATAATAAACACCGCACGCTCTCATGTTCAAAATGCCATAGATGGAGTGACGAAAGGATATCAATACAAGCTCAAAGTGGTGTTCGCGCACTTCCCAGTGACTGTCAAAGTGCAGGGCAAAAAAGTACTTGTAGAGAATTTCTATGGTGAGCGCTCTGCCCGTATTGCTGAAATCGTTGGAGACACAAAGGTGGAGGTGCAGGGAGAGGATATTATTCTAAATGGCGTATCAATTGAAGATGTCGGGCAAACGGCGGCGAATCTGGAACAGGCTACGACCGTGCGCAGAAAGGATCAAAGGGTTTTCTTAGACGGTGTATATGTATATGAGCGGACTCGAAAAAGTGCAGGTTAAACCCACTAGGACTAGGGCAGAGATGGCCGGACTGCTCGATCTTAGACGATCTATCAAGGCGAGAACTCCGAAGTTCCAAAGACAAGAGTCGTGGCGCTATGTGAGAATACACGATGAGTGGAGAAAACCAAAGGGCATTGACAGTCACATGCGCCTTTCGGTCAAGGGGTGGCCAGCACTAGTGAAAGTAGGATATCGCGTACCAAAGGAGGTGCGCGGCCTGCACCCGTCGGGTTACAGAGATGTTCTTGTCCACAATCTTCACGAACTTGAAGAACTGGTTCCAAGCCGTGATGCGGCAAGACTCGCGGCTGGCGTCGGTAGAAAGAAGAAAATTGAGCTTGCGAGGCGCGCGAAAGAGCTCGGGCTAAGAGTGCTAAATGGACGAATGCTTCTTTTTGGAGAAAAGAAAACCGCAGAGCCAGAGGAAGAATCCAAAGTCGATAAAGAGGAGCAAAAGGTTGAAACTACCAAGACACCTTCCAAGAAATCGAAAAAGAAGGAAACAAAGAAAGCAGGTAAGAAGAAAGTAGGCAAGAGCAATTGAGTGATTTGATAGTATGGTAGATCTGAGCAACAAGCGGAGAATGGCTGCAGAGATGCTTGGGGTAGGTCAATCTCGAATCAGGATTGATCCAGAGGCCACAGAGCAATTGCAAGACGCAATCACAAGGGAAAGCATTCGCGGTTGGCTCTCTGCGGGGCTAATATGGGTAGAGCCACGAAAAGGAATCTCACGTGGACGAGTCAGAGCTCGTAGACTGAAGGCAAAGAAAAAGGGAAAAGGCCAGGGTTCTAAGAAGGGGGCAAAAGGCGCGCGGATTGGTAAAAAGACCTTGTGGGTGGAAAGGGTCAGAATGCTAAGACGCAAGCTCAAGGTACTGAGAGATCGTGGCGAAATTACAAACCAGAATTTCAAGTTCTTCTATCAACAGATCAAAGGCGGGCAAATAAGAACAGGGAAGAGACTTGATGAAGAGCTCGTCAAGATTTCTCGAAGATAAGGAGAAATTTGGAGCTAGTGATATTTCAATTGGCAAGAGCCGAGTACGTGCAAACATTCAAACGAAGACGAGTTGGAAAGACAGACTATCACAGGCGACGTGGCCTAGTCGTGGGGAAGAGGCCAGTATTTGTTCTCCGTGTCACAAACAAATATGTGTATGGGCAGATATTCCAATTATCTCCCAATGGCGATCTCACTTTGTGCTCCGTGTCCTCAAAGGAGCTCTTGAAGAGCTACGCTTGGAAGGGTTCTTGCAAGAACCTTCCTGCTGCTTACCTTGCCGGCTACCTTCTGGGTAAGAAAGCAGTTGCAAAGAATATCAGCGAAGCTGTTGTCTACACGGGTGTCAACCGATTCGTTCATGGCTCCCGAATCGCATCGGCAATTTGTGGCGCAAAGGACGCGGGACTGAGTCTTGCCGTGGACAAGGAAGCGCTTCCGAAGGGAGATAGAATCAACGGGGGACACATTGCAGCTTTTGCAAAGAAACTAGAGGTTGAAGACGTGGATGCATACGAAAGAATTTTCTCGCGGGCAAAGGCTGCTGGCCTTGATCTCTCTGATTATCCAAAACATTTCGAGGAAGTCAAAGGTGCGTTAAGTAGGATCAGCTCAGAGTAATTTGGGATAGTATTGGTGGTCTAGAAAATGTCGCAACCTGCAGGTCAAACAGTACAGGGAAGGGGTGCTACCTCGCGCCCATCTGGTGGAAGAGAGGATAGGCGTAGAGATCGAGAAGAAGCACAGCCTTGGACGCCGAAGACACGATTGGGTGTCCTTGTTTCAACGGGCAAGATTACGTCATTAGAGGAGATATTTGAAAGCGGCCAAAGGATCAAAGAGTCAGAAATAGCCCGGATGCTTGCTCCAGACTTGAAATCAAACGTTGTGAGTGTTGGTATAGTGCAGAAGCAGACCGACGCTGGTGAGGTGACGAAGTTTGCCGCAGTCGTTGCGGTTGGAAATGAAGCAGGTTGGTTTGGAGTTGGAAGGGGCAAAGCCGTTCAGATGCGTGGCGCAATCGATAAGGCGACTAACGATGCATATCTGAATCTTATTCCGGTGAAACTCGGTTGTGGCAGTTGGGAATGCAGATGTGGAAAGCAGCACTCTATTCCATTCAGAATCAGCGGAAAGGGAGGAAGTGTGAGAGTGGAGCTTATCCCAGGTCCAAGAGGACTGGGCTTGGTTGCGGGAGAAACAGTGAGGAACCTTCTGACCCTTGCTGGAGTCAAAGATGCGTGGACGCGAACCTATGGTTCGACAAGCACGATGTCTTCGATTGCAAATGCAGTTTACGATGCTCTAAAGAAGATTCATGGTATCGGAGTCGTTCACTAATCTTTGAGTGTGGTGGAGTCATTGAACCCAGGAAAGAAGAAATGGGGTACATCCCAGCCCATAATCGAAGGCTCGGGTAGCATTCTCGTTGTGAACCTACGGGGCCTTATCAACACGAGATCACCTGTTCGAAAGACACTGGAGCAATTGAAATTGATGCGCCGCTTCAACGCAACGATAATTCCTGACGACCAAGTATCCCGCGGAATGCTGCAATCGGCCAAGGAGCATGTCGCTTGGTGCAAATTGGAGGCACCAATAGCGGAAAAACTGGTGAGCAAAAGACTGGAGATTTCCAACGGGCGGAGAGTGGAAGAGCCTCAGTTGAAGGAGCTTTCAGGCATTGCTTCATTCTCCGAACTTGCAAATCAGCTCGTCAATGGAGCGATTAGACTGAATGGTAGCCAAGGTTTCAGGCAGTTCTTCAGATTGAGTCCTCCAAGAGGTGGATTCAAACGGTCAACTCGGAGGCAATATGGGGAAGGCGGAGTTCTGGGACCCAATAAAGATCTTGGCAAGCTCGTTGAGATCATGATTTGAAGTAGTGGTTTGAAAAATTGGCTACAAGAATGAGGAAGATAAGGCGGCAGAGAGGCTCTAGAAC
>DAIDAB010000006.1 GCA_027310845.1 bacterium
AGATGCTATTATGCTCGCTAGTATATTACGGGTAGAATGAATCTATCGCCTTTAGAACTTGGGGTTTATTAACAAGCTAGTACAACGTATTTTTGAATATGCCAATATCAAGTTCTGAGATGGCCGCTCGACGCGCCGCTTCCTCACAAAATACACCATTTATGGCTCTAAAATCTCCGAATCGTGCTGGCGAAGGTTATGTCTATGTGTTAGAGTTCATTGAGGAAATCAGAACATTCACGGCGAAAACAGGGCCAAATGCTGGCAAAGTTTCTCCCGTCGTTGACGTTTTCAATCAAGCCATTGAGGGCGGAGATACTGATTTCGTGGTGGGCGAAAGATACACGCTCAACCTTCCAACCGTTTTGAAAAATAAACTCGAAGAGGTAGCGCCACTAAAAGGAAAGAAATTCGAAATCGTGAATCTTGGCAAACCATCGGGCAAAGTCTACTTTGATTTCTTCGTAAAGGCCTTGTCCTAATTACGCTTCGTTCTAGACGACTACACAAATAGAATGGTTCTCGCCTAGCTCTCCAAGTCTCGAAAACAAAAGAGCAGGCACCTTTCAAACATAAAGTGATTAATTTGGGTTGGCGTGAATCTGTAGCTCGTTTCATTTATAGGGGAACGCAGCAAGTCAAGGAAGACGCCATTATAGTTCCGCTTTACAAGAGCGCGATCGGAGAATATCAGGTCGAAAATATCCGAGACGCAATCGACGCCTATCTCCATGACACTGACATTTACAACGCAGTGAATTTCATCTGCAACTCTGCGCTTTCGGATGGATTCTACGTGACGGGCGACGAGAAATACAAAAGCGGCAAGGCAATCGACGTCGTCAAAGAATTCAATGATACGATTCGCTGGGGCGACGGCAGAAGCGAGAAAAGACTTGCACCACTGCTTCGCATAGTCACTCATGAACTCGTGTACGGCGGCAACACGTTCATCGAAATGCTCACGCCCGACAAGCTTGAAATGCTTAATCAAGTCCAGCTCTCTTCAATTTACAGGATTTTCAGAAGCCCACAAGGAAGCGTTAACAGGATTCAACAGTTAATTGGCGGTCGGTTTAATGACCTAGACCCTCAAAACATCATTCATGTTTCATGGCTTCAGATTGACCGCGAACCGTTTGGTCGTGGACTAATCCAGCCGCTTATTGCGCCTAGAATGGACATCAAAGGCCGGCAAGTTCCACCGTTTTACAAAATCAAGGCCTCGCTTGAATATGACCTTTATCGCATGGTCCACCGAAGAGGCGTTCCACGTTCTGTTTTTTCATTTCCCGAGGCTGGTGACGAGTTAGTCCAGGCATATTCGAAAGAGCTTCAAGACCCAGACGTTGACGCATCATTTGCGACAAATACGAAGATAGAGATTGCATCTGAGGTAGGTGGCCCAGCTCAGGGTGTTCCCGCGATAATTAATTGGTTATCCGACCGCTATCACGTCGGCTTGCAAACCCCGATTAACGCATTGATAACCGCTTCAGGTTTCACACAGGCCTCCGCCATTGTGGCGCAAGAGCTCGGTGAACTAGTCGTCGAGGACTTACAATTACGCCTGAAATATGCTATTGAAGACGACCTTTACGACCGAATTCTAATCCAGAACGGCTTTGACCCAAAACTCGCAAAGATTGAATTCCATTGGGGTGCCTCAAACGATTACGAGTATAACATTAACGACATTCACATGAGCTTTGATAGAAACCTGCTTTCAGTCATTGAAGCGCGTCAAATGCTTCGCAAGGTCGGGCTAGAGCTTGATGACGATTCCAAGTATTTTGAAGAAATTGAAAAGAAGAACACTGCGACGACAATGAAGGGTCAACAGGTCGTCGTCGCTCCAGGCGATGAACCTCAAGTCGAGGCCTCGTTACAGCCTACGACTTATGCAAAGTCTCAGGGATTATCCCCAGGGCAAGTGGCTCAAGTTCCACCGCCCGCTCAAGTCGCTCCAGCACAAGCGCCTAAAGCTGCGCCAACTGCTCCGGCACAAACCGCGCCCGCACAAGCGCAAGTTCAACCGCCTAAACCTGCTCAGAAAAAGGAGCCGTCAAAATGACCCACTGCGTTAACGACTCATCCGAAGGTCATGTATTATTCAAGGGCCGCTGGCTCTGTTTTGCATGTTATGACCATGCAATTTCCGAGATCAGTAAGGTACTAACAGACAAAGAAAGCCGAGAGAAAAAGACTTTGGGCGAGAACGACGTGGTTAGAATCAATGCCCCAAAACGCGTAATCGATGAATTTCAAAGAGTTTCACGTATGCGTGGAACTAGCTTCAATATCTCAAAAAGTGAGCTAGGTAAAATTGCCAAAGAAAGCAAAATTGCATAGTGGTTGCACTTATCCGGGCTGTAGTCGCTCGGACATTGGTCTTATCTTGAATGAAGATAATTCCTATTCTCCTATTTGCGCTGAACATGGCGCTTTAATCTCTGCAGCTAACGAAAAGAAATCGGTGAGGAAAGGACAGAAATCTAATTCCGAAAAGGACGGTTCATTTATTCCTTCCTCATCGGTAATTAAAAAGGGTAAATCTAAAAAATGAAACAAGTTCCAGTCGGCGAGCGTTTCCAATGGGCGCAGCAATTGCTTCCCACGCTCAAAAGCATCGAAAAACAGTTTGAGAATGACGGCGTAGTATTTTATTCGGTAATAGCGGCTCATGCTGACATAAAGAACCGAAATAACCGCATTTACACTTCAAACGAATTGAAACATTCTGCCGCGTCTTTGTCTGAGCGACCGCTTAACATCAACCATAACCCGAAGAAAACGCTTCCATTTCCAGAGAATCAAGTCATTGCGGCCAGGTACGAAGACGACGAGGTTGAATGCATTATTCAGGTCGCCGATCCGGCAATTAACGAGCAGATAAAATCCGGCGAGATTTCCAAGGTCTCAATTGAAGGCCTCTACCTGGACGAATCCAAAAACACGGGTGATACGGAATTTCCGACATCGCTTCATTTCAAAGCACTCGCTCTTTTGACAAGCAATGATGAGCCTGGAGATCCAATGGCGGAGATATTGAAAGACCATCTTAACCTAAAGGGAATGTTTCTCCCAGGTGAAATCAAAGAAAAAATCTCACTTGTAATGGAATTTCAGTTTTCTAAATTTGAAACCTCTGGCGAGGCAAACGTATGCCCAATCTGTCTTGACCTTGATGGTAAGACCTGGGCATCGGACGAAGTGCCAGCGAGCGCGACTCCGCCAATCCATCCGAACTGTAATTGTTCGTTACAAGACTACAGCGCAGATAACAAGTCTGCCTTAACCAAGAAATTACGATCACTTAAGAGAAAAGATGATTATACATTGAACACAATTCAAGAAACGCCCTGGACTGGCTCATTCATAAACAACCTGCCCGATTCGAGCTTTGCTTTCGTAGAGCCCGGCGGGAAGAAAGACGAGGAAGGTAAAACCGTTCCGAGAAGTCTGAGACATTTCCCGTACAAAGACGCTGACGGCGCGATAGACAAGCCGCATCTACGAAATGCATTGGCGCGTTTATCCCAGTCAGCTATCAGCCCACAGGGCAAATCAGCAGCCAGAAAAGAACTCGTTGCAGCCGCGGCAAAGGCAGGTATTCAGACCTCGATGGATGAGGCATTGCCAAAGTTCCAATCTGCCTGGGAAGATTACCGCATTGCGGAAGAATCTAGGATTGCAGTTCTTGAAGGCATGGGACTAGCCCAGCCTGAAAAGAGCGGCGACGATGATTCACTGCAGGACTTTGACGGAAAAGAAACATCTCCAAAGATGGTGAATCCTGACGAGCAAACGAAGAAACACGCGAAGATTGAACGCGACATTCCTTCGACCGGCCAGGAAGCACCCGCTGTAAAGTCTTTGCAGCCAGTCGGAGGCAGTGCGCCAGAAATGGATCCAAAGATGATTTCTGCAAACCCGCAGAGCACTGTAATGCCGAAGATGGATCATCCATTAGAGCAAAATCCTCTAGCCGTTACAAATGACAAGATTGTAGTTACTCCGGAAGTCGCGCCTAACCTAGAAACCGCGTTAAAGAACGCTACACCAAACACGACAGTAACGACAATCCCACACGTCAATGAAAAAGTAAGGAAACCAATCATCTTTACGGTTTCAAAGTAAGCGTTCCAGAGTACGAAAATAAATAAATTGAAGGTTTCAAAAATGACAGAAGAAACAAAATCAGACGTAACTAACGTAACTGAACAAGTTCCAGAAGGAACACAAAGCATCTCAATCAAGCTTGAAGGCGTGAAAGAGCTAGAGTCTGCCATCTCAAAAATGACATCTGTAGTTTCTGAATCGTCCAGGCCAAAGTCGCAAGCCATCCTCAACACTGAGGCTGGACAGAGCGTAGAGGACGCAGTGGTGAAGGAGAGATTGCGATTGGACAGGATCGCAAGATACATGCAGAGCTTCTCGCACGCGCTGCAAGAAGACATCACTTCCACGGGAGCTACAGGAGCATTAGGTCAAGTTTGGCAACCAAACATGATCGTGCTACCGACAGACCTTCCAGCGAATCTCCGAAGATTCGTCCAGGTGAAGGAAATCGGACGCGGATCAAAACAGGTAAACTTTACCTCAATCACCACACCAGCATTCGCAAGCCTGACAGAAGACACTGCCCCAACAGACGTAACTCAGACAATCACTGAAATTTCAGTGACACCAGCTGAGACCGGCGCAAAGCAGAGAGTCTCCTACATCACTATGGAGTCAGCAACCCCAGACGTGGTTCAGGCAGTCGAAAGAGCATTTCAGGCAGCCGCACTCATCGACGAGGACAACACAATCCTTGCAGCACTTGACGGAGCTTCCGCGAGCGACGCAGGAACAGTCTTTGCCGGAGGCGTAACCTCAGAAGCCTCTCTCACAAGCTCGGACACAATGACAGGCTCACTTATGGCGAACGCAATGGCACTCATCCAGGAGAAAGGCTACTCACTGAATCCTGGAGACCTCGTCTGTGTAATGCACCCAGTGCAGTACCAGGGATTGCTCGCAGACACTCACATCAACCAATACCTCTACTTCGGTTCCGTCGGCCCTATTCAACAGGGAGTCGTTCCGCAAGTTTACGGCGTTGATGTAGTTAGGTCAACGAAGGTTCCAACAGGCACAGGCTCTGGCTCGCCAGTTCCAACAACCTATCACGCACAAGTCTTCCTGAAGGCCTCGGCTAAAGGAGACGCAAACGGGTTAGGTGTCGGTGGGGCAGTCGGTCTAGGTATATCTAGGGATCTCATGGTAGAAACCTGGAGGAAGATAGACGAGCGCGACCTCTACATAGTTGCAAGTCATCGTATCGCCGCTGGGATTCTGCAGCCCAATGCAGCCGCAAGAATTCTGACCTGCTAGACTAGTTCAGCAAAACAATAATTTTGGTGGGATCGATTTGGCGAAAACGCTTGATTCATTAAATGATAGCGTCAGTACCCTGCGATCCGCCAATTCCCTTTTTATTTCACGCGCTGAAGCCCCGATAATCGCAGGCTATTCTATTTACAGGGACGCGGAGTATCTACGTTCCTCATTAGACTCTATTTGCCAATACGTTGACGTTGTTTGCATGATTGAAGGAAGGTATCTTGACTTTCCAGAACTTCCTCCAGACGCTACGGAAAGAATCATCTCTGAAACTGCCTCAAGGTTTGACCCAAAGTTTTACCTCACTGGAGGCAACCCTCAGAAATTCGTTGTTTATCCCGTTGACCCAATGCGCGAAGTAGAAAAACGGGACCTGATGTTTAAGCTTGTTCGCCCTGGGGGTTATTTATTCATTTTAGACGGTGATGAAGTCGCCATTGGAGACGTGAAAGCAGGCCTTGACTTTGTTAGAGAAAACGAGCCGACTAAAGTCTTCTGGGTGTACGTCGAAGAACGTGGTAATCCCGGTTGGAAGCCTAGGATAATTCGCGTCGAAGATGGTATTCATTACGGCAAAAACCATTGGACTATACTCGATAATAATAACGAGATTCTAACTGATTCCGTTTACAAACCTTCGTCCGACTATGCACAAGTGACGCAATTCAAGATTTACAACTTTGGTTTCAACCGAACGGGCGAGCGAGCAAAGGCGCGCCACGCTTACAAAGAAATTCTTCACGACAAGAATTGGATAGAGCGATAGAATTTGGCAGCGTATGCATCTCTTAACCAAGTGCATGACGAATTAACTTTGGCTTATTCGATAACCACGAATGACACCGAACTATCAAACCTGATAGGCTTGATTGATTCTCATATTAATCTCCGCTTACAGAAATATACCTCACTGCCCGCGCAGACCGAAATCGCCAGCCAGCTTGCATACATTGAAGCCCGCTGGGTAGCTTCTGCTTTTCGATTCCGAAGGGCCACGCCTCAGGAAAAACAACAGTACCAGGCGGAACTCACAAACATCGAGCAAGAGTTTCAGGCGTTCTTGAATAACAACTTTCGCACGAGTTTTAGAGCCGTTAGCTCCAATACTGACAGATACGCGCCTATTGATTACGGGCAGTTTAACAACCAAGATTCGGGAGCCGGTTACTAGATGGGTCTTCGAACTAAGAAAATCCGAACTGGAAGCAACCTCGTTCTAGTAACTCTTACTGCGCCGGATCAGATTGAAGCTGGCGGCACTATACGCTTTTCCGCGTTCTTTCTCTCGATTAAAAACGGGGCATTCAATCCGACTGGAATATCCGCGAAAATCTACGAAGGTAGACAGCGTGCGATTTTGCTTTCAACGATTGCGCCGACGCAGGATGACAAAGGCGTCGGTTCATACTTTGCAGATTACACCGTTCCCACGACGCAGGGAACCGGGCCGATTTACGTAACTTGGACGGGAACTTTTGAGCAGTCGGATGAATCCACTCCGATGGCGGTTCAAGCGACGCAAGTCGTACGAGTTACGAATCCCAATACATGGATTGAATAATTACGGTTAAGGTAATTTAGAAATGAACTTCTCAAAACTCAAATCAATGTTCTCTAGACGGAGCAAAGGTCTTAAGGAGAAAATCAAACTCAAAGGACGCATTGACATCGTCGTCCGCGATTCTCAAGGCAGGATTAAGGATGAAAGGCACATTCACAACATTGTGTGTAATACAGGCCTCGGCAAAGTCTCGGGATTAATCAATGGAGTCGTCACGACAGCTTTCACCTACGTGGCGATTGGAATCGGAACGACTGCTGCCGCTGCAACCGATACCGCTTTGGGATCGGAAATCACGACAGGCGGAGGAGTTAGAGCAGCAGCCACAACAAGCCAGACCACAACGACTGTAACCAACGACACTGCCAAGTACGTGATAACCTATAATTTCACTGCCACGTTTGCGGTGACTGAATCGGGAATCTTCGACGCCTCATCCGCTGGAAATATTCTCGCGCATCAGGTCTTCTCCGCAATCAACGTGGTATCTGGGGATTCGCTGGTCCTCACCTGGACCATAGAAGATTGATCGGCGAGCGCTGGACGTTCTGGCGCATCACTCCAAAGGGCATCCAAGCTTTGACCTCCTTCAACGAGAGCAAATTCGCGCTTGGATTGAATTAAGATGACTCTATCGATCGGCACGACTGCCTCTCAAGGACAGAGCGGAACTTCTCAACACGTAACAGGATTCAGCACTGCAAAGTCTCCAGCTCTATTGCTTGTCGCCGTTTTCGGTGGATCTTCTGGCTATACCACGAGCGAATACACGGTTTCCGACACTGCGGGACTGACATGGACAAATCAAATTACACCGCAATCCTCAGCGCAGGAATTCGATCTATACTATGCTTTTTCGCCAAGCGGAGTTTCAAATGACACTATCACCGTAACAAACAACGGAGGAGGCTCGTCTAGCTGGGGTTTTCTAGTTCTCGAAATCGACGGCGCTGCCACCTCCAGCGTCTTTGACCCGGCTACTGCGGGGTTCAATCTCGCAAGCGTTCCAGCTCCCAGCTGCACGACCTCAAATGCCGAAGACATGATTCTTGTCTTTGCTAGTGATCCTGCCGGAGGAACGGCTACAGCATCTTTCACAAATTCGTACACTGAGGCGGTAAGCACTACTGCCTGGTCAAATATCTGCGCCTATGCTGGCATTGCGTATCTCATAGTGTCGAGCGCTGGAAACCAGACCAGCACGATCACGTTTAGCAATCCTAACAGCAATGATTTTGCTTTCATCATAGGCGTCAAGGCTGCCGCGGGAGGCACAAACTACAACAAGAGCCTCACTGAATCGCTTTCTTTGACCGCTTCGCTCTCGAAAAAAACTGAGCTGCCTCTCAAAGAAAGTGTCTCACTTACCGACAAGCTCGCAAAAAAAGCTAGTCTCGTCTTCGCGGAATCCGTTTCGCTTATCGATCGGCTCACAAAGAAAACGATCGTTCCGCTCGCGCAGAGCATCTCCCTCACCGATTCGCTCACAAGGAAGACGCTCAAGAAACTCTCAGAGTCGATTCCGCTTTCCGACTCGATCAAGAAGCAAACCAGCAAAGCTCTAACCGAAACCGTTGCTCTTGCCGATTCAATCCGGAAGAGAATTTCAATAGGATTCAGCGAAACTGTCTCGCTAATAGACTCGCTCGTGAGCCGGCTCTTCGCGTCAAAACCGTTCTCAATCGGATACCTCGCCGTGCAGGAAGGGCAGATGATTCTTTCAGCGAACGAGGGACAGATGACGCTCTCGGCGAGCGAAGGCTCGATGACTCTTTCAGTTCAGGAAGTTTAACAAAACATGATTTACCAAGGCGAAACAGTCAGACTATTAGCGCAGAACGTGAAGGATTTATCGGGTAACGCGATCACCGCACCGACAAGCGTCTCAATTCTCGTGACAAAGCCCGACGGGACAACTGAAACAATCACGACCGCCTCAAACGACGGCTTGGGAAATTATCATTATGATTTGACAATTGGCACGTCCGACCCCGTAGGAACGTGGTCGCATTTATGGACGATTACCGATGGAACGAATATTGGTATTGAAGAAAGCACTTTCAACGTCCACTCGGCAAGGATTCAGTAATGGCAACAGTTGACCCGCTAGCCGCTATCCAAACCGTCTTTCAGGATTACGTTTCTTACCAGAGCGACGACGCAACTCCCATAACACAGACTTTCGCTAATAATGGCTTGGACGTTGAGATTTTCCCTTTTGGAACGAGGAAGCAAAGACTCGTTCCGCTGATTGAAGTGGGGCCTGTCTCAGAAACAATCGTAAAACCTGAGAACATCGGCGATTCTCCAAACTCGCGCTGGCTTTACCAATACTTAGTCGCAGTTCATGTTTACACACAGACCTACTCTAGTCCTAATATTTCTGGATATAATGGTATGACGAAGATTACAGAGTCAATCCGCCAAACGTTGATTCAGAAGCAATCGACCATTGATGGCTCGGGAAATTGGCTTTTAATGACGCTTTCTTCGGGACCAAAGACGGGGCCTGAAACGACGGTCACGCCCGACCGATACGACCAGGTCTTCATTATTAAGTTGCAACGTTCTGTCGTAGATTGAAGGTTTATTAGGAACCTAGTGCATTATACTTTTGAAGTGGCTTCATGAATGAAGAAGAATTGTGCCGCTTGTGGAAAAGTCGTCAAAATCCCACGAATCTTTATTATTTGGGAAGACGAGAAGGGCACTCAAAGTACGCCGTATTGTGGTTACACTTGCCTCAAGAAGAGGCTTGATAGATCTATGGGACCAACGTTCTTTCTTGGAAAGGACGGAAAACTTCCCCTGATGTCAACTCGATGTCAACTCGAATTACGCTGAAAAAGTGAATTAAAAAATGGTTTACTCACCAAGTATAGGATTAATGGCGGCTCACTCTGTTGAGTACGTCGAAGAAAGCACATATGGAACATTCCCAACTAACCCCGCGATGCTCTGGGTGGGAACTGATACAGAGTACTCCGACTCTGCAGATATGGGCAACATCGTGATCCGAAATCTCGGACACGAAGATTTGACAGCGGTGACGCTGGGCAAGCAAGTGTATGAAGTTGACCTTCAATACGCGCCACAGACCTCAGCCTTTGCAAAGTATTTTGTAAATTCGCAGGGCGGCGGAACTGGTACGATTGACGAGTCGCTTTCACTTCTGATCTCTCCGAAAATCACTGGAGTGGTTAACTTTCTCCAGGCTACAGGTTGCAGACCAGATACAGGCTCAATCGCCTGGGCGCTTGGTAAGCCTATCATGGTAAAGACAAAACTGATTGCGCAATCAATCGCGGCGTATACGACAACTGACCCCACTGGAACTGGAACTCACGCAACAGATCCAGGAACAAACCCATGGATATTCACAGACCCTGGAGCTTCTGGAATTACAATCGGCGCAACTGCATTCGACATTCAGGACTTGACCGTTGACTTTAAGCGAAACCTGCAAAAGGTCATGGCTATCGGGCAGGGAACGGTAAAGTATCTTCCTGCTGGCGTTAGAGACATCACGGGCGACGTCACTATCATGCTGGAAGCGGCTTCGAATTATTCCGCGCTCTTGAACAACACTGCGCAGACAATCGTTGCACCGCTAAAGGCCTCAACGTCCGTCCTAACTCTCACTAATGCCTTCTTCAAGAAGCAAAGCAAGTCGATAAAGGTTCAAGACGTGATCTATGAGAAATATTCCTTTGTCGCCGAAAGCGCCACGCTAACTTAGCCGAATTAACTTGACGATATGCACTGAGGCTCCGAGCTGGCGCGCCGCTAAAGAATCGACACTCGTCCTCAGCTTTAAGGTGAAAAATTGATAAAACTATCCGCAAGTCAGAAAAACGTACTGGACACCATCCTCTCTTTGATGGGAGCAGGTTTTGCCTACCTGGCAAGCAGTGCCTCGTCTGTTTCGAGCCACTATGCACCACTCGTCGCACTAGGTGGACTCGCAGGAGGCTACGCAGTGTCTGACGCAGTCTCACTAGTTGACACTGGTAGCGTATCTGTTTCAACTATCGAGTCACAGGCGAAGGCCGCATGGAACGCCCAAGGAAAGGCAGACCTCACCGCATTGCTGCAGAAACTCATTCCTGCAGAAAAGCAGCCAGTCGCACAGGCAGCCATCTCCGCAATCGACGCAGAGATGCAGAAACTCGGAGCCTAGTCAGCTCCTCTTTTTTTCTTAAACCGTGATTTACAATGAAGCCCAAACATTCTTCTTACCCATTATTGCTAGGCATTGGGCTGTTTCTTTTTACAACTTATTTTGACATCTGGCAAAAGATGAATGTCTTGGGGCAGATATTCTTTTCGATAGTACTCGTGGTTTTGGTATTCCAGCCTAAAATAAAAATCGGTTCTAAATCCAAACGCTTTGGATAATTACGAGTAAGAAATTATGCAGCGCCAAGAAGCAGACGTTAAAATCGGAAAGCATGTCTTGAGAATAAGAGAGCTCTCGATGGACGACGAATCCAAGTCACGTGCGCTCTCGCAGGTGTGGGATTCGAAGAAGAAAATCTACGAGACTGATTCCTCGAGATTTGAAGTTGAAGTCATATTTCGCTCCATAGTTCCCGAGTCGTGGCCGGAAGAATTCGGGCCGTTCAATCTGGAGAATTTGAAAGGTATGGGAGCCAGATACTTGCGTCCGATCCTCAAAGCGTGGCGTGACCTAAACACATTGCCAGCCGATAGCGTTGATTTTTTAGAGTCTCAATCCTCATCCGAAACGAGCCAACCAGCTTCACAAGCGCAATAGGCGTATCGCAGTTATGTCAAAAACACGGGGTTCCAATAACTCTCGGCGAAGTACTATCGCTGCCGCTGACGACGTATCAGATGCTCGCAGTCTCAATGCAGGCAATAGAAGAACAAGCGCTGATGCGGCACGAAGAGCAAAAGACAAAATTAGAGATGACTCCGAAGCCGACCGTGTGAGCTTTCTGGTTTTTCAGCTAGTCCGAAAGAACGTAATTCGTTCTACTGGCGAACTAAGCCTGTCTTTTCTAATCAAACTTACTAACTCAATCGTTGCGCTTCGTGAATATCTTAAGGATCCAAACAAGCCAGTCCTTCATCTTGCAATTTTATCGACTATGATAGAATTCTATGAAGGTATTCATTCGCAAGAAGTGTCCGATGCTGCGGCTTTGGTTGAGCGCGTTATCGCGGAAGATATTGAATTCAAGTTATTGAATAGGTGAGTTTTCCATAAGCGACCTTGTATTTGGACAACAAAGCACTGAAAGCATTTTAGAAGATTCCCTTCCCAAACTTCGGATATTGGAGGAGACTGTCGCGCGTTATGGACAACTCGTGCTATGGCTGCGTAATATGTCTAGATGGACTAAAGACGTAAAACAAAAAGAGCATTTCAAGGCATTGATGAAGTTCGCTATGGATGAATTTTACAAGGAAACCTTCTTGATGGTTGACGATTTGAAGAGCAAGGACGCTATAAGCCTTCAGGACGCGAAACTCATAGAGGAAAATCGTGTCCAGGCAAAAGGCGAGCGTCTTAACAATCTTTTCGAGGTACCCGCAGACAAGCCCCTTCAAAAGGTAGAAGGCTGTTGACGATTTATCATTCCTGTCTTCAAAAGGCAAAAATTATCTTCGAGCGAACGGGCGTCCTGATTGGGCACGATGAGATCTCGCTTCTTTGCGAGCTTTGGGGCACTATGAACCCCGGGGAATTCATGGATAAACTCGACAAGATGTCTGACGAGGAATTGAAGAGCTGGCTTGAGAAAACCAAACTCGAAGAAGCTCGTAGGCGAAAGAAACGTGAATCCCTTAACGCCTATCTTTCTCAAGAACACCGTGTCTATGCCTAAGTTACATTGAACGCGAAATTTACTTGCTTCGTTTTTATTTTCATCCTGGTTTTATCCTCAATGCCATACTCGGGCGTCAGGGTAATTTCAACCTTAGGAATAGGGCCAGAGACAAGATACCAAGTTACGCCGCAAACCACCGGGCTGATAGTGCCGCTTTACACCTACCCGACGAGCCCGACGTGGCAAGCATTGATTCAGGAGAGAATCAAGAACCCGGGCGTCCAGATCATCGCGATAATCAACCCGTACAACGGTCCAATCATCCCAGGAGGTCCGAATCCTGACCCGAACTACGTCGTGGGGATTAACTCTCTTCGCGCGGCAGGAATCATAGTCGTGGGCTATGTCTTCACTCACTACGCGCAGAGCAGCGCCGCCTCGGTGGAATCAAACATTTACTCTTATTCGAAAATGTACAATGTCAGCGGGATATTCTTCGATGAAGTTTCAAACGCGCAGGTGAACGTTCCCTATTACTCTTCACTCGTCGCTTACACGAGTACGCTTGGAATGAAAATCACCGTTGGAAACCCTGGCACCTCGGCGCCCTCAGACTATAGCGTCTTTGACGTACTCGTGATATACGAGAATCAGGGCCAACCGCTGATTTCAACTCTCGCGCCTTACTCGCAGTCGAGAGAAAAGTTTGCTTTCATCTCTTTTTCCGTGTCGCCCTTGAATGAAACGTACGTTTCACAGTCTTCGAAATATTGTGCGTGGCTCTACATCACCAACGCAAGCCTGCCGAATCCCTATGACGTCTTTCCGCCTTATCTTTCGAGCGAAGTTGCGTCTCTTCCCGAGATGCCAGTCGTCTCGATTTTGCCGCTGAAGTAATTAAGATGAACGCACTTAACAAAAAGATATCCATTGGAATAGTACTTGTCCTGATTGCCATCACCGCTTTCGCAAGCTTCGCGGGGGCATTCGCCGTGTTTCACGTGAGTTCAAAGCCCGCGAGTTTCTACCAGGTGTCTTCGACTCCCAGCCATTTCAACGTCACCGCAGTGGCGATCAACGCGCAGGGATTCAGCCAGATCAGCGTCGCAGTGTCTCTCAAGAATCTCGATTACGTCGCGCATAGCACAAACGTGACTGTAAGCCTCGTCAGCACTTCGAACACTTACCTCGCGCAGTCCTGGATTCTCACTGGAAACGTAGCCTCCTTTGGAAACGTCACCGAGAACTTTTACTTCAGGGAACAAAATGTTCTCCTGAATTATTCGAGCTCTTTGATCACACTAAGTGATATGTCCTAAAAATGCAAATTTCAATCACTGTTCAAGGCCTTGATGAATTAACCGCAAGGCTTCAGGATCTCACCTCAAGCGCAGACGATTTGATAACGCAGACGATGCTCGACTCTGCAACTGAGAACATCGTTGCAGTTGCCAAAGCGCTCGCGCCCGTGAGGACTGGCGCACTGAAAGAAAGTATCGCTGCAACACCTGGAGAATTACCTTCACAAATTCTTCTTGTAGCAACGAAATTTTACAGCGTCTTCCTTGAGTATGGGACGCGATATATTCCCGAGGGTAAATTTACGTTTATGCGCCCGGCAATTCAGGAAGGATTAGACTCATTGATTCAAGCCGTAGCAGAAATGTTTCAGAGGGAATTAGCCTGATGCTGGTTATACTACTTCTTTTGATTATGTCTCTCATCGCGCTCCGCATTATGGACAAGGGATCCTGATGAGGCCTTGCCTACACGCCGATGAATGCGCACAGAAAGCGCGATATTCCGTTACGCTCTTGGATGAAAGAGAATATTTCTTTTGCCGCGCCTGCCTAATGCATGTTCTAGCCGGTAAGGATTTCAAGGAAGCTCATGCCATATGACAGCCTTTGAACTCGAAACGGCTGTTAGGCAATCGGTGAAAGTCGTCGGGAGAACGATATTTTGCTTTCGATGTAATGGCACCGTAGAGATTGCAAGTTATTACTGCGCTTGTGGTTCCTTCCTTTGTGCGTTGCATCTTGCAGAGCATCGATGTCTTGTCTCGCAAAGCATGGAATATAACCAAGAAGTCTTGAATGCCCTAGTGTGAGGTAGAAAAAACAATTGAGTGAAGAAGCAGGCGTTACAATTCCAATTACGGCGGAAGACGACTTTAGCTCTGTCTTTAATGACTTTGTTGAGCAAAGCACTGAAATCACTTCCTCGGTTGGAGAGATCACAAACTCAACCGAAGGCCTCTCGTCAGCAAGCGAGTCTATGACTGGTTCGATGGAACAATCGACTTCGTCAATGCAAGATTATTCTTCTTCAGCGCAAAACGTCGTTACGACAAACAGCGAAATGTCGAGCTCACAAGAAGAAGCTGGTGCCACGGCGCAGGAAAGTGGCGCAACTTTCAGTGAAACCTCGGGACAAGTTGCCGGTATCGCCGGAACTATGGGAATGGCGTCAATGGCCGCAATGGGATTGAATGACGCTTACACTCGCGCGCAAGATTCAAGTTTAAGATTAGCAAGTGCTACGACTAATCTAGCCAAAGCACATGAGACTTTAACTTATGATCAGCAAAAGCTCACGGAGGCCCAGGCAAAACTTCAGGCTTTGGTTGATGCTGGAATCACAAGCGGTACTAAATACACCGCTGCCCAGAACGCGGTAGCAAGCGCGCAAAAAACTGTTGACGGCGCCACGATGTCGCTTTCAAACAGCCAGAATACATACACTGCGGCGCAGAATAGAGTTACTCTTGCAAACGAGCAGATTCAAAGACAATGGCTCATGATGGGCACGTCTGTTATTCCTATGCTCATAACACAATTACCCCAGATGGGTTCGATGCTGGGCGGCGTAAAGGATGCCCTTACTGGCGCCTCAACAGCCCAGGACGCTATGAACGCGGCGATTCTCGAAGACGGCGGGGCGACAGATGAGGAAATCACTTCAATGTTAGGCCTCAGTGCTGCCGAAGACGAAACAGCTATCTCAACTGATGCTTTGATGGTTTCGCAGGACGCTGAAGAAGGCTCGACGGGAATTGCCACTGCGGCTCAATGGCTCTGGAATGCCGCATTAGACGCAAATCCAATTGGGCTTGTCGTGTTAGCGATTATCGCGTTAGTTGCGATAATTGGAATTGCCACGGGTGGCTTCAAGAACTGGACGCCGATTATCAATCTTGTCAACACGGCTTTCACCGACTTGAAAACTGTCGGCACAGACCTTTATAATTTCTTCGTTCAGATGTTTGAAACGGAAATCAAAGTTTGGAGCACTGCGCTCACTGACCTCTGGAATGTAATCCAGCCAATCGTGAAAGGAATTGAGGATATCTCCGGAGGAATTTCGAAAGTCACTGGCGCAGCTTCCTCGATAGGCGGCGGTGCCGTTTCCTCAGTCACGGGCGCCATATCTGGGGGGATAAGTGCGCTGACTCATCTTGCCTCGGGTGGAATCGTAACAGAACCAACGCCCGCGCTCATAGGCGAATCAGGGCCAGAGGCTGTTATTCCGCTCGCCGATGTCAGCACACAAAGCGTTCTTTCTCCGGTGATGCCTAACGTCAATCTTACTCCAGGCGCAGGCAGCCAGACAAGCAGCGCGCAGCCAACGCAAAGCACTTTTAACCAGACTGTAAACTTCGACGTAGCGAACATCGACGCAACTTCGGCGTACGACTGGCAGCAAAGCGTGCAGAAGCAGTTAGTCAAGGCAGCGAGCGCAGTACAATCAACGGTTTGAGTTGAGAGCATTTGGCAGGAAAATATACAGTCTTGGTCGCAGGCTCGGAAGTCGACCTCTGGGAGTCAATCGACTTTGACAACTCTTTAGATTTATCAGTAAACAAGGCCGCCATCCAATTTCCAGACTCAAGCAGTTTACTAGCGGCTGAAGGCATTGGCAAAGACATCCAGATACAAAGAGACGGCGTGGGGATCTGGCGTGGGTTGGGTATTTCGAACCAGAAGATCTACGATTCGAACGGAAAGAAACAGTATAACCTAAACTGCCTCTCGAACAAGGTCTATCTTCAGAACACCATTTATTCTATTATCTCTAACAGCCAGCCGATTTACGTCGTAAATTACGGAGCTGTGGTCTCCTCAACAAGTGCGCCCGCAACAAATCCTCTCTCGACGAAAGCTACTGACATCTTTAGTTCAATTCTTAGCTCCCAGTCTGGCATTATCAATGAATCCCTTAGTGCAGGCCTGGTAGGAACTACACAGATTCCACACGCAGTCTTACAGATAGCGCGACAAAACTGTCTGGCCGTGCTAGGGCAGCTTATCGCAGGGACTTTGTGGGAAGCCCGCTTCAATGTCGACAACAGTGTCGACTTTGGCACTAATGCAAGTTCGACTTATCCTGGGACGGTCGGCTCCAAGACCAGTGTATTCACCTTCCAGGAGGGCGAGAACCTCATAAAAACCGAAGTCGATTACGGGATAGACAAATTGATCAATCAGGTGATCGTCTGCGGTAAAGGCTCAGCGAGTGGAAATCAAGTAACGTACACGGCCTCCAATACTTCATCGATCCTCCAGTATGGGACATTCGCAAAAATAGTTACTTTGTCAAACTGCGCCGACCCGAATCTGTTGAATGCATACGCTAACGCGCTTCTGGCTGACCTGGTAACTCCAATCTACACGGCCAGTACACAATTGGCTGATCTCTCAACCGGTGTGCCCTTCAGGATGGGCGATTACGTTACAGTCAACAACGCATCTTTCAATTTGAACGGCGCACTGTTTCGCGTAATTTCGGAACATAGGCGCTACGACGCGCAGCAGGGCGAAGTCGTTGACGTGGTTCTCGCACAAAACTACAGAATGGTAGATGTGCATCACTTCAAACGTAAAGCCCTGGAAGGTGTATTAAACTCACAGCTCCAGAACCAGCAGACTTTTAACAATACTTTTGACCCGGCGGCAGTACAACTTCCCAACCCGCCAGTAATATTTGCTCCAAACCCTCCAACGGTTGAGAGTAGTCCCGATGCTACCGTGAGCACTTATGCCGCTCTTACAGCTTCCGGCATCTCTAACGGTAGCACTGTGACAGGCTTTTCCGCACAAGCAGGACAGTCCTCGGGAACCCAATTTCCACCTGTGATGAATACGATCGTGCCGTGGTATTTCAACGTAGATGCTGACTCGGCCGACTTTACGACTTTGGCTAACGCTTTTAGCAACACAAGTGGTGGCGCAAATATCACATCTAAAATCGCAGTTGTAAGCGGTGGCGGAAGCGGACCCGGCACTGCGTACGATGCAAACATGGTTACTCAAATTGTTAAAATTCAGGGAGGTGGCGGCAGTGCAATTGGTTACATTTATACTGACTACGGTGGTCGCTCGCTAACCGACGTCGAGAATGACGTTCATAATTGGTTTCTATGGTATGGTCCTTATCTGAAAGGAATATTCATAGATGAGTTTGCGAACGCTGCAAATTCGACCACTGAATTGTATTATCAGCAACTATACTCTTACATCTACGGACAAGCCGCAATATATGACAGCGCGGTCAGTCTCGTCGTCGTCGGTAACATGGGAGCTACGAGCTCAACCTCATCGGCTTACTTTAGCCCGCGCACCGCGGACGTTTTTTGTATTTATGAGGGCGTTGGCATTCCCTCAGCTTCAACGATTCAGACATCTTTAGCTAATCTGGGAACCTCAGATCCCCAAGATGCCGCGATACTATGTTATGGTGTTTCGACGTTACCAAGCAATTTCACAACGCAGGTCGCAAACTTGGCCCCGTATTGCGGTTACATGTTCGTTAACGACGGCCCGTCACCACCATCTAACACCTGGGGCGACACAACGTCGGGGACGTCAGATCCCACCTACTTGGTAACCGAATTTGGCACCTTTGGTAACGGCTCGGGAGGCGCTGGAAGCTCTAACGAAGGTATTATGGGATTCGTAAAATGGCTTACAGTTTATCCCGGCACTAACACGATGTGGAGCACGTTAATTTCAGAAAAGAACGCTGATCCAGCCGTCAAAATGTACGCCATCATCAACCCTTCAAGCGGACCCGGAACAACTCCAGACAGCAATTATCAGACATGGGTCGGAAAACTTCAAACTGCAGGCATTGGAGTCTTAGGCTTGATTTATACAGACTATGGCGTCCTGAACGGCCCAGCGACGGGCTACAGTATTGCCGATATTGAAGCTTTGATTGATTCTTACTACAGCTTCTACGGCGTAGACGGCATCCTATTCGGGCAGATGGACACGACAAATAACTCGACGAATGCCGCGTACTACTCAACGCTTACGACCTATGTTCACGGCAAGCCGACGAACTCTGTAACTAACCTAAGTCCAATATCTTTCGGCGACCCAGGGGCAATTGCTCCAGCGGTGTACATTGGCACGCTTGATGTCATACTACAGTATTTCACTAGCGAACCTACCGCTGCAACCGTACAAGCAGATACGACTACGCTAGGCGGTACTGATACTGCCTGGGGAATCGAGGCCGTTAATGTCTCAACGGTCCCAAGCACGACGTACATTCAGAGTATAGACACCTACTGCCAGTGGATGTTTTTCACGGACCAGAGCGCGCGAAATAGCGCGACTTCTCCGAGTTACGAATCTACGGAAATATCAAACATGGTCGTAGCCGTCGCAGCGGGACCAGCGTATATTTCTAGGATGCAAATTATAGACGTGACCAATTCGAACGCCGTTCTATACGATTCTGGCGCAGGTAACTACGGTACATCTAAAACAGTCTCGCCGACAATCACCTCTGACATCATCGATCATGTCATTCAATTCTATGTTTTTGTCACCGGCAACGGCACCAATCCAGCCCTAGCATCCATCACAAACGCATTCATTAATCTTGGAATTACTGTCCCAACGTAAAATTTTGGTGAATAAAATAACAATGTCACAAAACGATAATACGAAAAGACCGCGATCTTTGTCAGAGCTTCTTTCAAATGCTGACAGCATCGAGGTCAAGTACTTAAAGGCAGTCGCCGCGGATATCATCGATCATACCATTGAATTTTACGTCAAGGTCACAGGCAACGGCACTAACCCGGCAATTGCATATATTACCAACGCGTCTATTGCCCTCGGCACGGCAATACCTAACTAAATTACTAGTGCTTTGGCTTCTAGCAGGCTTTAATCTCGTACAAGAAAACGTTTGGATACTGCTGGAAGACGGGTCCGCTCTTGCCGAAATTGACGAAGGATATCTGCGTCTCGTTGGCCCCGCTTCCCACGTTTGCAAATACATAGCCGGACACGGAGAAGGTGTCACTTGTGTTACCATTCGCCCCGCTGTAGGGTACATTGATCAACATCGGATAGGTCTGCCCACAGGTGAGCGTGACGTTGTAAAAGAGCTGCAAGCAGTCATAGACTGGCTTGCAAACGGGGCTCGTGTTCTCGTATTCGACGCATGAATAGCTATTCGAAACGCAACTTAGCCCAGCAAATTGGTACGTGATGTTGATGTTGTCCGGCAGGTTGTAAAGGTTCGAGCTCATTTCGACGAGCACCCACACAGTCGCGTAGTAAAGCTGGAACGTTGAGATCGAGGCATGGCTAGTCGTTGAATTCGTGAAAGAAGAGGTTGACGTCATGTTTGACGAACTGCTAAAAGTAGAACTCGTCACATTCTGACTGCTAGAACTCTGCGAACTGCTTGTCGCAGTCGAAGAAGTGACAACAGTCGAACTCATAGGCGTTGTAGAAGACGTTGAAGTTTGAGACGTCGTTGAACCGAGAGTCGTGGCGAATGCCGTCGCCGTGATTGAAGAAACTATCACGATTGCGGCGATGATCGCGAGTTTGGAATTCATTTCGGTATATTAAGGTAATAATGACTATTTAAACGTTTTACGATTACAAGAGTGAAATCTGAATGAGAATTGGCAGCCTGACAGGACTCGCGATACAAAAGTACGATAGAACTGAACCGCGCGACACTGTAACCAAACATATTCCTGGCTATGCCCAGACGTTCAACTACGATCTCGTCTCTACGAATCCAACCATCCAGGTTGACGGAACTCTTGTCGGAACCTCTGCTGCAAACCTCGCTTCGCAGATTTCTACTTTGAAGGCAATGCACAGGAATAGGAAAGTCGTCTGGATCGACGCCTCGGATCAATATCAGGGCCTTTGCGATTTCGTTCGGATATCCAAACTCACCGGGCCGACGCTTGATTCTTCAAAGGGCCCTCTCATCGCCACGTTCTCGCTTGAAGCAATCGCGCTTTTACCCTGGGGTACAACGCTACTTAATCCCTATTCCACGACTGGCGTCGTGCTGCGGGATCTCTCTGGCGTCGGACATGAGAACGTACTAAATCCTCTTTCCATGAATTGCAATTACACTCTTTCGACTTCACTGCAAACAAATCAAGGCGGCAATTCTTCTAATTGGTTCTCTTGGGAATTCATCGTTGATAATCAGAACGCGTTTTCTGGAAGTCAGACGATAATCAACGAATGCGAGAATACTACAGGTTGGGCGATTTACAACGCTGGTACGAGCGCCACGTTTTCGAATGACGGTGTAATTTTCAAACAAGGCACCTATTCCCTGAAATGCAGCGCGACATCGTTCACGGACGGCACAGTGAACTTTACTTACACTTTCACCGCTGTAGATTATTCGGCGGCAGACTTTGCGGTCATCTGGATAAGGTCTGACTTTGGTGGAAGTAGCACTGGCGTCGCAACTGTCTTCTTTACCCAAGGTGGAATTAATTACGTTTTGGATTCGACGCGCACTTGCGCTGCGAATGAGTGGTACAGGCTTGTGCTGCCACTGAGAACAAATTCGAATCCATCTTTCACGGCAGTAACTGGAGTGATTATACAGTTCACTGGTCCAGCCAGCACCGTGATGAACGCCTGGGTCGATGAAATCGCGGTGGATAGCGGGTTCACTACGAGATTGGAATTTCAGATTCCAGACAATCTCTTACAGGGTGAGACCACCAGCCTAATGCTGAACTGCTACGCATGGAACGGTTCAGCCTATGCTTTATGGCGCGCGCAGGGTTATGGAAATCTGGGATCCGGAGGTGGCCAAAACGGCAGTTTCTATTACCTTGATGGGAGCACAATGGAGCAATGGGTGGGTGCTTTTGGCGCCGCTTTTTGGGACGTTTACAATTACGCGCCCATTGGAACAACGCTGCCAGGAAGTCTAGGAGTTGCAGGTTTTAGCAACGCGCCGATAACATACTCAACAACATACGGCACAAACAACAGAATCGCCATTATTTTCAAAATGCCGCCCGCCACAAGTGATTCTCAGAGCGGAAATTATCCGAGCAACGACTTGAGCGGCTTCCAAGCGATCAACAAGGTACGTCTAAAAATCGTCGTCTATTATTCCAATGAGGACACGACGTACAGCGGCTTCTAGCTTGGCTGAAAGCGCAGTCTTGACCTGAATACGTTTATTAGACTCGACGTTCATTATACTGTCAAGGTTAATTCGTATGGCATCAGATGCTCAGTTAAGATTTTTTGAAGATCAATTCGGCATTACCATTGTCGAGGACACGAAACTCGAGAAACAGTTAATCGAGAATCTTGAAAAGCAATATGCGCGAGAACGAAAAGACGTTCATGTTTCTGACCTTGTGTTGTGCATGAGAGCTGCGCTTCTGCGGCAGTTAAAGCCAGCCAAACCGACGCTGAAAACAATTTCGTATTTCTTTGATGGTGCTCGCCGTCATGAATCTCTTCAATCGCTTTATGCCGGCGAAGGAATTATTGCCGAGAAAAAAGGGGAATTTGAAGGTGTCAGTTATTCGATTGATATCTATGATAACTCAGTACCTGAATTCTGTCCATATTGTCAGAAACGCCTAAAGATTTGATATTAAATGAGCGAAATCCCACTCCACAAATGGACATGGCTCGCCGCATTAACAGATGGCGAAGGTTCTTTTTCCATATTCAAACGAAATAGAAGAGATGCAAAAAATCCAACCATAGAATGCCATTTTACCATTAGTAATACTGACAAAAGGCTTCTTTTAGAAGCCCAAAAGAATTTTGGTGGTAGTTTAAATGGTCCATATAGCTACAGCCCAATGGCAAAACGACCGCATTGGGTACTAACTTTCTCGCGTCTCAAAATAAAAGAAATACTTCCTGAACTATTGCCCTATTTAATTTCAAAACGTGAGCGTGGGACTTTACTTCTTGAGGCCGCACGAATTCTAAATGGTCATCGTGGAGGGGCGCATCTCCCATATGAGCCACGCCTTCTAGAAATCTTTTATGAAATGTCAAGACTAGAAAACAAAGCTCATGTAGCAATAGAAGAGGTGAAATCGGAATGAATTGCCCACATTGTCATGGGGAAATAATTCCAATATCGGGGCTACCGATAGAATTTCAAAACCACTAGAGCTAATCAGGCTCTATCGGAACACTGGATTAGGCAGAATTTGTATTACGCCCTAGCTTCTGGCTCTGACTCTGGAATCGTGCAAGTTCAACGTATTATGCCCCGTGATTCTGCCAATATTTTTCCAGCATTCAAACTAACATTCAAAGACCAAGCCGCGAAAGATAAACTGCTTGCAGAGTTTAGAGAACGGAAACAAACCTTTCAGAACGGCCTCGACAAAGAGGATGCGTCGCTTGTGCCGATTTATCGCGGCGAAAACGAATGGCTGTGCCAGGAGTGCCCGTACATTTCGGAATGTAATGTAATAGAAGTCGCAGCGGGTAACGCAGCTTTCAAGCCACGTCCTAAATATCCTGTTAGAAAGAAAAAGAAGGCGTGAGATTTGGCGACCAAAGAATGGCATGCTGCGCATCCTAATTATTATAAGAACTATTATGTCACGCATCGAGAACAGCGTTTAGCGGCTAGGAAGAAATATTATGTTGAGCATCGTGAGCAAAGTTTAGCGCGTTGGAAGAAATATTACACTAGACACCGAGAACAGGTTTTAGCGGCTACGAAGAAATATTACGCTGAACATAAAGAACAACATTCGACGATTGTGAAGAAATGGTATACCGAACATAAAGAGCAATATTTAGCGGGTAAGAATAAATGGTAC
>DAIDAB010000070.1 GCA_027310845.1 bacterium
AGAGCCCTTGCTCCGAGCCCCAGAATGCTAGTTGCTGATGAACCAATCACGATGCTCGATGCATCGCAGCGGCTAAATGTTCTCTCTATTCTCATGCAACTTAAGGAACGTAGAAACCTTACGATACTATTGATTACTCACGACCTTGCGAGCGCCCGACTAGTAAGCACTACGGCAGCTGTCATGTATCGAGGCAGACTCGTGGAAATGGGGCCGACAGATGTTATTCTTTCAAAGCCGCACCATCCCTACAGCGAATTAATTCTCCAATCGACCCCAGATATCGAGGCTCTAGATCGGGACTACAAGAATTTCACAGGAAGCATTGAAGAGAGTGAACATGTTAACCAAGGCTGTAACTTTCGTCCACGGTGCCCTTATGCGACAAGAATATGTGAAGAACAGGAACCTGTGCTCTTGGAAAAATCAGAATCCCATTCAGCCGCATGCCATAATCCATTGAATACTTAACATGGACCAGAGTACAATTGCACTAATCCTTCATACAAATATTCTAATCAGCTTCTGATGTTCAATGATTGCTCATCGAGGTCCGCCTCTTGACATTCTATTTAGCTGAGATGAACGGCAGTTCAGGAACATAGGCGCTCTTAATAGGTAAGGTCTCAGCGCTATTTCTTCCCAAGCCTAAACAGCCTTCGCGCGTTCCCTGAACTAATCTTCTTCTGTTCTTCCTTCGCGAGCCTGATCTTCTTCAGCTCGCCAACAGGGTCTTTTGGCCCCATGTCAAAGGGATAGTCACTGCCCAGCAACACATTGTTCGCGCCCATTGTTTCTATCAGGTACTCTAGAGCCGGAGCATAATGGACAATTATGTCAACATTGATTCGGTGCATGTAGCTGCTCGGCTCCTTCTTGATGGACTCCTTCGGCTCAGGCCTTACTATGAAGCCGTGTTCTAATCTGCCCCTTTGGTAAGGAGTGAATCCGCCACCATGAACGAAAAAAAACTTTAGAGATGGAAACTTTTCAAGCACTCCGCCAAAAATCACCGATGCGATTGCAATTGAAGTATCGAGTGGGTTCCCAATCAAGTTTGACAAATAGTACCTCTGGAGGCGGTCAGCCGCTCCCACATTGACAGGATGGACCATGATAGGGATACCAAGCTCTTGCGCCTTTGCATAAAACGGCCAGAGAGATCTGTCGTCGAGGTTCATTCCGTTAATATTAGTCGGAATCTCAACACCTTTCAAGCCAAGCTGGAAAATGGATCTTTCCAATTCTTTGACAGCTTGCCCAGAATCCTGTATTGGTACTCCACAGAGCCCGAAGAAAGTGCCAGGGTTATCTCTTACTACTTCGGCGATTCCTTCATTTTGAGCTCTTGATAGGGCAACTGATGCCTCTATTGGAAGATCATAGAAGAGGAGGCTCGGAATCGGAGAAATCGCTTGGATATCAATCTTGAGCCTCTCAAGATGTCGCAACCTCTTGGAGACGTTCGTTATGGTCTCAGGCACATGCCTCGTAGTGCTAGCATCTCTCCCTCTTGCCAATATTGAGTAAAGCTCGAGCGGCTCTTCCTTCTCAAGCTTTGGAACGAAATCAGAGAAGTCCTTTCTCGCGTCATCGAACCAGTCTTCAAGAACAAGGTGAGAATGTACATCGATTGATTCCAAAATATAGCGCCCTGAAAAAGGCTCGACGCTCTCACTGTGATAAATTCATCGGTCTGAGGACGTCTGACAGTGTGCCATCCCGTTCAGAGTTGATAGAATCCAAGTCTTTAGGTCGTCGATGTCTCCTGAACCCATCAGGCTCGCTCTCTTATGTCATAGATGGGAGGGTCTTTCAAGATCCCTGTCACGACTTTGCTATCTTACTGTTGTTATTTCATCAACCGGAAACTTCGTAATGACATCACGGCCTGAAGCAGTCACAACGACCATCTCCTCAATTCTCACGCCCCAGTCGAACATCTTGCCGTGCTGGGTCTCAAGTGCAAAGACCTGTCCCTCACGTATCGGATAAGGGTAATCTATCGAGTTTATTCGTGACACAAGAGGAAGATCGTAGTGAGATAGCCCCTGTCCATGGCCCCACAGATTTGCAGCAGCTTCTTCTTCCTCTTTGTATCCCCAAGTTTCTCTTGCCGTGGGGAATTTCTCCGCGATATCTTTGGTCGTGACTCCCGGTCTAACAACATTGATTGAGTCGTATAGCCAATCTAGAGCTAGTTTGTAGTAGTCCTTCTGCTCTGAAGTGGGTTGTTGGCCTATGCGGTATGTTCGGTAGTAACATGTGTGATATCCATTCCAAGCAATGACCACATCAATAAACACCAGATCCCCATATCCAATTATTCTGTCAGTGAAATTTCTGTTGTTTGGCCAAGTGTTGGGACCCGAGCTTACGATAATTGTTTCAACGAAATCGACTCCTCGGGTGGAATAGGCGTAATCTATGAGATGTGCCATCACTTCGTTCTCAGAAATCCCAGGCCGGAGTATCTTCGTAGCTTCGTAATGAATAGCATCCGCGATTAGCGCGGCAGTTTTCTCAGCCTCTACTTCGTCCTTCGACTTCACCGCACGGGCTTCATGAATGGTACTGGTACCATCCACTAGCTTGACACCCACTTCTGAGAATGCCGAAATCATGTTGAAATCTACAAAGTCCGTTGCAAGGGGCTGGTCTGCAACACCGTGTTTTTTCAACTCGTTCTTTATGTCATTTGCAAATTTCAGAGCTTGATGATGTGTTCCCTCGCCTGATGCACCTTTGATCCACGTCCCATAGGAGTACCTAATGTTGTCCTTGCTAATCCACGGATTGTTTCTAACAGCGTGATACTTATTGTCACCTTGTTCGTAGAGCAAGACATCACCACTATTCATCATCACGCCATACCTGAGTCCGGGCTTGTCTCTAGTCCACGGAGGGCCTCTGGTACCAGTGGTGTATCTGATATTCTCTTCGTACATGGATAAGAAGGCTCCAAAACCTGCAGCCTTGATGTTCTTCAGAGCTCTTTCTTGACGATATTTTCTGACTCTGTCCCAGTTGATTCGCTCTTCAGAATCTGTTCCCACAATTCCGAATGACAAATTACTTTCTGATCTAGTTCGACTTCGAGTTTGTTTTTAAGGGTATTCCGATGACATTGCCTTCACAAGGCAGGCACCCTTGGAAGTTCTGTGAGTGTTACGGTTCCGTTGGATTTATTTTGCCCAATTAGGAAATCGGCGGCTGCAAGATCAGACTTTGATCAAAACTTTGACATTTTGTTTCCTGTCCTGATTTGCCAAGAAGGCTTTTTCTGCATTTTCGAATTCGAATGTTCCAGTGATCATCTTATCGAGTCGGATTTCCCTTGAAGCAACAAGTTTGATAGCAGACAGAAAATCAGAGGCAACGCTGGATCTCGTCGCAAAGAGCTTGATCTCTTTCTTGTAAAGCTGGTATGCGTCGTAAGAAGCTGTGGCCTTGTAGTTGAAGAATTGAAGGACCGCCCCGCCAGGTCTTACCAAATCCAGACACATCTGAATCAAATTCGGAGCGTTCGCAGTAAGGACGATTACATCTGCTCCTCTTCCTTCTGTAATTCGTTCAACCTCACGCACCAAATCCTCCTTCGACATGTCGACATGATGGTCAACTCCGAACTCCATGGCAATTGGCAGCATGTGGCCAAGCCAAGTACGACGCGCGCCCATGACTTGAGCTCCTCGAAGTTTGGAGAGCTTGGCAAATAGCAGACCTGTTGCTCCAAGCCCTACGATCAAAACAAAATCTCCAGGGACGATAGTTAGTTGCGCCATTCCTCGTACCACCGTCGAGAGAGGTTGAATTAAGGGAATGACCAGATCATCAACTGTTGCGGGTATCTCATACAGACTCTTGGCATTCAATTTAACCTGCTCCGCGAAGACACCATCCGAATCTCTGCCCATCAAGCCCCCGTTTCGGCAAAGATTCGTGAGCCCTCTGGCGCACAAGTCACATGAACCATCTAAAATGTTCGGATCAATGAGCACTTTTGCACCTACACTCAATCCGCGTACATTCGAGCCGACCTCTTCAACCACACCGCCAGCCTCATGCCCCATGATTATGGGCAGTTTCTTAGTTCCAATGTTGCCCGAGTAGATTTGAGAATCCGTTCCGCAAATACTGATCGCCTTTACACGCACCAGCACATCTTCAGGAGATTCAATTTTGGGATCTGGACTCTCTGCAAGTTGTGTCTTGTACGCGCTAGAAAGCAAAAATGCCCTCAAAATATGTTACGCACTGACTCCTAGATTTCATGGAAAACGAATTTTTTCCAAAGGCTTCTACGCGGACTCTGTTACGAGCATAGATCGGGTTGCTCTTTTAAGCTCTTCAGCAATTACGGTATCTAAATTCATAGATTTAGATCCTCTCCCAAGGATCTTGCCTCTATACAGGTTTGAACTCTTGCAAAGTAACAAAATTTGAGAAGGATCTTTATCTGCTTCTCCATTTCTTTTGGCTAATGCGAGCGTGAGATGGGTATCACTCAAGAGGACGTTGACTTGACAAATCTTTTCAGTTTGAAAGGAAAAGTCGCGATCGTTACGGGAGCAAGTGGTGGTCTTGGATCAAATATTGCCAGAGGCCTTGCCGCTTTCGGAGCAGACCTAGTGATCGTTGGACGAAATCAAAAGCGATTGAGTGCTTCAAAGTCTCAAATCGTCGAGCTTGGCAGACGTGTCCTGGCTTTGGAAGCCGACCTCACGAGCCCGCAAGAGGTCGAGTCAATCGTAGCAAGAAGCGTTGAAGCGTTTGGAACGGTGAACATGATCGTAAACGCTCATGGGATCAATATTAGGCGGCCGAGCGATTCGATGACGATTGAAGAATGGGAAAAAGTCATGGACGCAAATCTCAAGTCCGTCTTTCTGTGCTGCCAAGCAGCGGGCAGAGAAATGATAAAACGCAAGTCAGGCAAGATCGTGAATATCTCTTCAGTTGCCGCAAAGATAGGCTATGACAAAGGTTACGCGGCCTATTCGCCGAGCAAGGCAGGTGTTGAGGCATTGACTAGAACCCTAGCTTCCGAATGGGGAAAGTACACCATTTCTGTAAATGCGGTAGCGCCCTTTTTCATCAGAACTGCAATAACCGCCGACGTGCTCAGCAACAATGATTTCTATGAATGGGTTCTCAGTGGGATTCCTATGAAAAGACTGGGAACTCCATCAGATGTTGTCGGCGCCGTCGTTTTTCTGTGCTCCCGAGCTGCAGATTGGATCAGCGGACAGGTGATTTGCATCGATGGCGGGCGCTCGATTACATGAAGCGGCTCGATGCTGTTAGAACACTGTTGATTGAAGAGGTACAGTTGATCTATCTCAGGAATATTTCTCTATCCTAACTATTGCACTTCGTTCATGAGCAATCATTCCCTCTGCATGAGCAATTCGGGCAGCATAGGGCGCTATCATCAAACTGCCTTTCTTGTCCAGTCTTTGGTACGTAACGTTTTTCATGTATTTTCCTACCCACAAACCTCCCGTATAACGGGCCGCTCTTCCTGTGGGCAGAATATGATTTGTTCCAATTGCCTTGTCAGAGTACGCAACCGTGGATTCTTCTCCCAAGAACAGCGTTCCATAGTTATGCAAGTTTTCGAAGAACCAGTCAACGTTCCTCGTTTGGATTTCGAGGTGCTCTGGGGCGTAACTATCAGAGACCTCGACGGCCTCTTCTTTGCTTGTCACCACAACAACTTCGCCATTCCTTGACCATGAAGACTTTGCAACTTCAGCGGTAGGCAAGTCCACGAATTGTCCATCCACTTCTCGAATGATTTCCTTGCCAAGGTCTTTGGAGAATACGATGACAAGCTGGGGAGAATCAGGATCGTGTTCTGCCTGCCCAACGATGTCCGCAGCGATTATCCGAGGGTCGGCAGATTCATCAGCAATTATCCCTATTTCGGTGGGACCTGCGAATAGATCTATTCCTACTTTTCCAAAAACTTGTCTCTTTGCTTCAACAACGAACTTGTTACCGGGCCCGGCAATCATGTCGACCGGCTGAAGCACCTGGCCTAAGCCGAAAGTCATGGCAGCAATCGCTTGAGCTCCACCGATGCTGTAGATTTCGTCGGCACCGGCTACATGAATTGCGAAGATTACAGCTGGATTTAGAACTCCGCTCTTGACGGGAGCGCAGGCAACAATTCTCTTCACGCCTGCGACCTTTGCAGGAACGATGCTCATTTGCGCCGAGGCTATCAGAGTATAGCGACCTCCAGGAATGTACACTCCGAGTGATTCAATTGGCAAGTACTTCTGCCCGAGAAAGACGCCAGGAAAAGTCTCCTTCTCAAAATCGACGAGTGTCTTCTTCTGCTCTTCGGCAAAATTCTTGACCTGTTCGTGCAGGAACAATATGTCCCTTCTCAGATTCTCTGGAACTTTCCTTTCTGCTTCTGCTATCTCCTCTTGAGTCAATTTTAAGGATAATGGATTCCATTTGTCAAATCGATCTGAGTAGTACCTGACACCATTCTCTCCTTCATTCCTAACTTTTTCTAGAATTTCTGAAACCAAGTTTCTGACAGAACTGAGGTCTTCCTCATGTCTCTGTTCTGCTTTCTTGATGTATTCTACAGTCATTTGGAATTCGAGAGAAGTTTGTTGAATATAAACGGTTCAATAAACATAGGCCATCTGGAATGAAGGGACCGCTGTAAGGAAATATCACAGATGTTGAGAGAAGGCAATTTTAAAAAGCTCTACGCGCCTGTTCCCTAGCCATAAGCTGCAAATAGATCACTTCGACTCATTTTGTTTGGGGCGATATACATGGAAGAATTACTCTTGTTGCAGATCACATGGTAAATCGACTGATGCCAGTTAGATCGTGAACATGTTGCGCCAGTTCTACTAATCGAGAGTCCTTGGACTGGCTGAAGAGATTATTTTCCCTTCTTTCAGCTGAATCAGAAATCACTGCCTATTTCTTGAACCCTTAAATAAGAAACGAAGCGCGGATCAGAATTTGCGAGCAATTTTAATTGAATAAGAAAAACAATAGCTCGAAAATAAAAGTCAACTCTGTCAAAGTGGACAGCACTTTGGAGAACGAAAACGGATGGAATCGAATGCGCCTTCGCTGGCTCATCGATGAAAATACCGTGGGAGCAGAGAAGGGAGTGCTTGGGCGGGCGATTTTTCCTCCAGGCGCATCTCACAAAGCCCACTTTCACGAGAACGCGGAAGAATACATCATAATAACAAAAGGTCGAGGGTCTCAAGTGGTTGGAAACGAGACATATGAGGTCACACCGGGCGATGTCGTGTTTGTTCCAAGGGGAACTGTGCATGCAACCAAAAATGCGAGCAAAAGAGGAAACCTTGAACTTTTCTTCGTTTACTCCGGTGCGGCGAGCTTAGAAAAGACTGGATACAAGCTTGCCAATGCCTAATATTTCCGACTAGCGCCGTGCAATATTTCTGCTCACTTTTTCATTGTTGTCCTTTTTATAAACGTGAACGGGGTCTCCCTCGAAGTGGACGAATACAATGCAATCATCGTGCCATTCAAAAGGCCCATGGGGCTTCTTTGAGGGCCCGTAGATATATCCCCCTCTTCTGAGCTCCCTGCCCTGAGCGATCACGCGGCCCTGTAGAACGACGACCCCGTGCGATCCTTCGTGGGTATGTCGAGGTTCAACGTATCCTTCTGGCCACCTAATCAGATAATCCAGTGTCCCCTTTTTCTTGTCTTGGCGAAGTACTTTTACTAGGGCTCCTTTCGGCAGCTTCATGAAAGGGTCAGGCCTCCAGGATCCTTCCGTCTCTTGCACGATCTTAGCCGAGCTCAAAATTCAGTTCAGGTTTCCGCCAGTTTTGCTTGCTATTTAATTGGTTCACCCTAGGCCCGGAAGAAAGAGGGGGCACAGTTCTGCTTTTTCCTAATATCCTCTCTTGGAAAGACTATAGTAGACTACTAGTGAGGATTCAGGACTCGATGACTGCTATCCGATCAATTCATCAGGTCAGTGCTTGGATTGCATTTTGAAAGCATCAAGAATTTCTGAGCCAGTTGTTATCCAAACCTCTTTCTGCGAAGCTAGGTATTCTAATGTCCTCTCAAGGACTTGAATTCTGTGAGGAACGCCGCTTATGTATGGGTGAATCGCAACTGCCATAATTCTGGGGTTCTCAAGACCTTCGGAGTATAGGAGATCGAATTGCCTAGTCACCCTGTTGTAGAATTCCTCTGCTGGAAAATGTTGGTTAGCGAAGAGAACTATGTCGTTAAGCTCCAGCGTATATGGGATCGAGTAAATCGATTTTCCATCGACATTCATTTCATAAGGTTGATCGTCATTTACCCAGTCGCAAACGTACTCAAATCCATTCCGTGCTAGCAAACGCAGCGTGTCCTTGGTCTCGGCGAGGCCCGGGCCCAACCATCCACGTGGGCTCTCACCGAAGAATGATTTTATCGCATTTCGGGTTTCGATAATAGCCTGTTCCTCATTAGGCTCGGTTGGCAGGATACGTTGCGTGAATCCATGACCCATGATCTCCCAACCTTCCTCCTTGCAGCCTTCAGCAATTTTCGGGTAGACATTGCAGACTGATCCATTCAACGCTATTGTTGGCCTGAATCCAAGTTGTTGAACAATTTTCTTCAAGCGCCAAAAGCCAACTCTCATGCCGTATTCATGCCAAGAGTAGTTTGGCACATCAATTTCTGGGCGAGCACCAGCAGGTGTTGCAAGAATGGATCTCGCCGGTCGATCCAAGTACCAATTTTCGATGTTGATGATCAGCCATACTGCAATTCTTGCGTTGTTGGGAAGTTTCAGTTTCGCGCGGTCAACAATTGCTGAATAATCGTATGGATTCCCGGACAATTTTCTTTCGCTCTCACACTATAAGATAGGATCAAAAGTTTTCCTGTGTGCTTTCAATCCACGCCAATTCAAAGGAGAACAACGGAATCCGATCTGATCTGCAGCGCGATTTTCTCTGAGGATACTATTCCGGCTCTGCCTAATCACGACTAATCACAAGCTTCTACTTTCGAGAAACCCTTAAGGGTTTCATTTCCTCGTTTATTTCTGCCTCTCTTTAGGATCGCCCAAGCAGCAATCTCCCTGTTTCTGTCTCACGTGTCCAGATGAAAAGACATTCCAAGTTCAAGGCATCTTAGATTATTTTCCCGTCAGGCGAGTCAATGTAATACATGTATGCCCGAAAATCCGCCCAAGTTTCGGGTGAACTCTAAGTCTGCTGAAGGTACTC